>NZ_JBMFKV010000003.1:0-38033 GCF_049971835.1 Pyrobaculum sp. | reverse complement strand
CCCTCCTAACAGCCCTCTCCACAACCTCCTCAAGCCTACCCCAGTCGAGACTCACCGGATTAATACGTCGCTGATATTTAAAAGCCTTTCTGGCTTGTGCGGGGTCGGCTAGGTCGCTGTGGCTGTCTCAGTCTGAGAAGAGTGTGCTGTGGCGTATCGCCACGCCTCTTAATCTCGCCTAGCCGCATACCGCGGTTTTCCGCACCTGCGCCAGGTTGACAGCCGCGGCAGGCTGTATGTCTGTGGTGGACGTGTGGGACGGCGTCAAGATCTGTTGAGGAGCGGCGGCCCTACTCGATGTGGCTGAGTCTAACTAAATCCCGTGCCGTGATTCGTGGGGGTTACAAGGGTGGTGGATCGAGGTCGTCCCGCGCCTCAGCTGAGTTAACTCTTAAGTTGTAGTTGGGTAGCCTTGTTGTAGATCTGCTACTATGGCTAGTGTATCTGTGGTGGGCCCGCCGGGATTCGAACCTTATCCCAAGCCCCCTGGCGGGGGCTTGACGGGACCACCCGCGTTCTCCGGCTGTTGCGGGTGTGCCTTGTAAGGCGGGCATCATAACCGCTAGACTACGGGCCCGTCCCCCCTTACTCCACTATTTTTAAGTTTTTTGCAGGTTCCGCCGCTTAGCGCTCGGCCACGTATGCCAAGCTGTCTCCAACCCCGCAGGTCTTCGCCGCTTTCCTCCTGCACCCTGTCTACCTCGGTAGTAGGGTTTTCAGCGTCTCTATTGAGAGGACGTAGATGATGGCTGGCGGAAGCGCCGCGGCGGCGAGGGCGGCGTATGTGTATCTCGCGGCGCCTTTTACGCACGTGGCGGCGTATATCCATGATGCCATGGAGATCGTCGTCTGGAGGAGAGCGAGGTACAGCGCGAGGATGCCGAAAACGATGTGTGTAGAGGTGGTCAGGAGGGCCAGCGGTATGGCGGCGGATGCGAGTACGTAGGTAGTGGAGTAGTTTATGACTAGGGTTAGGACTCCGAAGAGCTGGTGTGCCTTGACCAAGCCGCCTCTCCCGCCGCAGATCCTCCACGCAAATAATACATTGTCTAGAGCAACAAGGGCAAACACGGTAAAGAAAATATAAATCACAACCCAGACTACTCGTCTATATAAATCTGGAGAGCCTCCGTCTGGCTGCGCACCCATTTGGCTGGAACCCCATATGTAGGCTACTTGAATCTAGACGCCGACAGGCGGCTTTTGTAAAAACTGCGGCGTCTGCGGCTATGCGCGGCGGCCACGATGTTCTTCGCGAGGTTTAGAAACCCCAGCCTCGCGGCTAATGTTGTCCAGTGGGCTGTCCCCCTGTCGGGGGGCATGATCCCGCCCACGGCCATGCCGCCGGAGGCGGCGCGGTGGTTCGCCTACTCGCCGCTACACTATGTGGTCGCCCCCGTGATTTACTCAGCCACGGGGCGCTGGTTGCTGGACCCGGTCTTCACCATGGCGGCGGGGCTCCTCGCGGCCGCGGGGCTTGGTCTGCTGTCTCTATACGCGGCGGAGTCGGCGTACAAGAGGTTTAGGAGGCTTGGAAAGTGGGGGGCGGAGTAGCGCTACTGCTGGCCTCTGCCGCCGGCCCAGACGACGGTATCTGTCTCGGGGTCCCAAACCACGGTGTAGCCGTCTACCCGTATTCTCACCCTGCCCTTCCGCACGGCGATTATGTAGCCCCTGACCCGCCCCGTCTCTACGTCTACGAGGAGGCGGTCCCCTACTACCTCCACCCGGAGTGCCTCGGCCAGTTTAGATTTTCTGAACTGCTCGGCGGCTTGGGAGAAGTCGGCCGCCATTACACGGCGGGTATCCTCTTAACCATCGGCGACCTTACCTTCATGATGATTTTGAAGTTGCAGTACGGGCATCTTATGCCGGGGAGGATCTCCATCTCTGATCTGCTGAACACCCTGCCGCACCGCATGCAGATGTAGAGCCTCCTCTCCTCAGCCACGGCATGCGCCTCTTGTGGCTTTATAAAAATTTCCCTCGCCGCTACGCCCTCCTCAGCAGACTCGCCACCCGCCGGGGTCCTCCTATCTCCGTGAGGTACTCCGCCACGGCTGGGGGCACCATCTCGGCCCACCTGGGGTTGTCCTCGGCCATTAGCTGGCGTATGGCAGTGGCTGAGTAGTCGCCGTAGTGTGGGTGGGGCCTCACCTCGACGCCCCAGTAGGCGAGGGCCGTAGCCACCCACGAGTTGTTTGAATACACTACGTGGTGCTGGGGGCACCAGTGGCGCAGGTAGGAGCCCCAGTGGCTGGAGGGGCCGTTGGTGTCTGGCACTGTGCAGTACAGCAGGCGGCAGTTGGCGCCGAAGTGCCTCCGGAACATCTCAAGCCGCTCCCCCGGGGTGAAGGGGTTGTCGGGGGTGAGGGCCTTGTCGGCGGAGCCTATGGCAACCACCACCTCGTCGTAGTGCGTGAGGAGCCACTCCACCACCTTTACGTGTCCCCAGTGGAGAGGCTGGAAACGGCCTATAAACAGCGCCCTCACAGATCGGAGTAGTCACTTTTTTAAAATGTAGCTCTAAATAGTTGGTGATGTGGTAGCTCGCGTCCGAGGATGACGAGCGGCATACTGGCTGACAACAACACGCCGCGCAGTTGCATATCCACGCCTCGATACACACAACACACTTCCAAAACACTTTAAAAATACCCTGTAAGATCTATAAATCACCGCGGCGGATTGATTATAGCGAATACTCACATGAGGCTTAAAACACGACTGCAACTCTTGCAATAATTTTCCATCGTTGATGGTTTTCTAAGGCTCACAGTAATCAAAGATAGATATGTGAATACAGCCCAGAGCTACCGACCCATTTAAGAAGCGGAAAAATCTAAATCTCCTTATACGAGCCGCACCATGCCTCCCTACTGGGGTGATCATATGCCGCCGTTGTTACTGCAGTTATGTTTTATCGGAATGGTATTTCTCGGCGTATCGCTATCTAGGATAATTTATAATTATGAACAATTTAAAAAAGTAAAAGAAGTTCCCACTTTTATTGCTGGATTTATTACTGTTTGATGATGAGTCGGAAAATTGTTCTAATATATTTTTGGAGTTTTGTCGGCTGGTTTTTCTCCGCCTTTGTTTTTATGTCTGCGTTGTTTGCGGCGGGGGCCGACAGCGCTAGGTTGCTGTTTTTCTCTGTGGCGTATTCTCTGGCGAGCTTTGCCGTTTTTATAACGGCGAGGTTTAGGCTTGTGAGGCTGTACTACCCTCTGTTGTTCCCCCTTCTGTTTATAGATATACCGGAGGCGCGGCTCTTCGCCGTTATGTATATTACGGGGCTTCTCGGCGCCCACATCTCCTCGGTTCTGCCGACGCTTGTTGAGAAAGAGGCTCTGGGGCGCGTAAACTCCAACAGATCGATAATAGGCGCCGCTGGGGACTTGGCGGGGATTGCCGTAGCGCTTTTCGTACCGGTGTTGTGGCTGTACCCGGCCGCCGCCCTTTACCTGTTGGCTTTTCTCCTTCCGCGGCCTCAGAAGGCGGCTGGCTGGAGGTGGACCTTTTCGAGAGCCCGCTTGATATATGCCAACTCGTTCCTCTTGGGGGTGGCCTTCGGCTTAACGCCGGCGTTGATGGCTAAGTGGGCTTCTGGCGATGCCCTCCTCCTGGCTTTTATATACACGGCGCCTGCGTTCAGTAGCCTCGCCGGGGGCCTCTTCACCCGGGCTCTGCTCAAGCCCGGCCGGGAGCTGGCCTTGGCCGTCCTAAGCAACGTCGCGATGGCGTTCGCCACAGGTCTCCTCGGCTTTGTGAGGGACCCAGCCGCCGCTTGGGCTTTGGCTCTCGCCCGGTGGCTTTTTATGATGTCTTTCGGCGTCTCCCTCGCCACGTTTATACAGACCAGATGGAGGGGCGATCTAATGACTATATTCACCACCGACGGCTTTATGACAGAAGTGGGGAGGTTGGCAGGGGCTTTTCTGGTGTATCCCGTGGTGTCTCTTTCGGTGGAGGGGGCTTTTGCCGCGGCCGCCGTTGTTATGACCGCCGCGGCTCTGGTCCTTACGCCCTATTTTAAGCTCGAAGTGTGTAAAGACAACTAGGCGCGGCTCTGTAGCATAGACGCGACGTGGAGGAGTAGCCTCACCACCTTAGTCGCCGTTATGTCCGACACGTCGTTCGGTGGGGAGTACTCCATTATGTCGACGGCGGCGGGCCTCAGCGTGAGTATGAGGTCGGCGAGTAGGTACTCCAGCTTGCGGAAGCTCAAGCCCCCCGCCTCCGGCGTGCCTACGCCGGGGGCCTCTGAAGGGTCTAACACATCTATGTCTAGGGTTAGGTATACCCTTCCCGAGGCTGTAGACACGGCGTCTGCGATCGCCTCTCTGGTGAAGTCTCTCCCCTCTACTACGTAGAAGCCGGCTTTCTCTGCGTATCTCCTCTCCTTGTCGTCGTAGGCCCTCACGCCTATGTATATGGCGTAGAAGCCGAGCTTCTCGTGGGCTCTCCGGGCGAAGGTGGCGTGGGAGAGCCTCTGCCCGGGGGGCCACTCGTCGCGGAGGTCGAAGTGGGCGTCTACGTGGACGTATACGTCGGGCTTGACGACGCTCAGCGCGGCGAGGGTGGCGGTGTGCTCACCGCCGAGCATAATGAAGGGCGGATCTACCTTCTGGAGTGTCGCCTCTATCCTCGCCAGATTCTCCTCGGGCCTGCCCTGGAGGAGATCCACGTCGCCGAGGTCGCAGAGGGGCTTGGCCACGTTGCCGAACAGCGTGGTGTACTCTAGGTAGGGGAGTATCTGCCTAATTTTCTGGGGGGCGAATCTGGTGCCGGGTCTGAAGCTGAGCGTGTCCTCCATGGGGACTCCCACCAGCTTGACGTCTCCTTCGCGGCAGGCGTGCTTAAGCACGCCTTTCTCTTTCGACCCGTTTATACTCTTTGCGCCGCGGCACAATTTTTATGTCGACGTGGACTATGAGGGGGTGTAGTTTGGAGATGGCTCTAATCGCCCTGGTCCTTAGGGCGTGTATCCTCCCCATGGTCATGTCGGGGCTGACCCCCACAAGCGAGTAGACGACGAGGAAGCTCCCGGCTCTTCTAATTTTTACGTCTAGGGGGGTGCCCAGCTCGGCGAGGGCTTCTCTTATCTTTTCCTGTAGGGAGGCGTCTCTGTAGAGGGCGCCCACGATGCCGTAGGCGGCGTCTTTAGCTAGTTTAGAGAATTCGTAGAGGACGTAGAGGTATATGGCGACGACCGCCGCCGTCTCGGCTACGATGAGGTCAGAGAGGTTGCTTAATACGACGGCCCCGGCCGCCGCTGTGGAGAGAGACGCGTCTACCTTGGCGTGGGCCGCGTCCGCCTTTAGAATCTCTAGGCGGAGGGTCTCGTAGTTGCGCCTCTCCCAGAGGTACATTGCGTAGGTTACCGCACCCCCGGCTAGCAGGAGCAGTGTCATCCACAGCGGTGTCGGCTCGCGGCTGAGCTCTATCGAGGTGGCGAGGATGTATGTGTAGAAGCCCAGCACCGCCAGCACCGCGAGAAGAGTCAGAAGGCTCTCCACTCTGTATATCTCCCAGGGGAAGGTCCTCCCCCTCCGCGACGCGTAGTAGAGGCCGAAGCCTGAGATAAACGCAATGGCCGAGTCCATGAAGCCGTGGAGGGCGTCGCTGGTGACGAGCAGGCTTTGGTAAATGACGCCGAGGAAAAGCTCCACTACTGTAAAGGCCAGGGTGATTGTCCCCATTATGAAGAGGTAGAGCGACGCCAGCCACAGCCTTATGTAGGGCTTCACGCCTCTGATTTGTAAAGACTTAAAAAATTAAGTAGTGGTTGCGGTAATGCGCCGTGCGGAGTTGTTGGAGGAGATTGTGAAGCGCCGCCTGCTGTACTGGCCGTCGGCGGAGATATACGGAGGGGTGGGGGGGTTCTACGACTACGGCCCCCTGGGGGTCCAGCTGAGGCGTAACATAGTAGAGAAGTGGCGCCGGATGTTCGTCCTGCCGTATCAAGACATCATTATCGAGGTGGAGACGCCAATCGTGATGCCGGAGCCCGTCTTCAAGGCATCGGGCCACCTCGACCACTTCACCGACTACCTAGTGACGTGTACAAAATGCGGCAGGAAGTACAGGGCTGACCACCTCGTAGAGGAGGAGCTGGGGAGGAGGGGGCTGAAGATCTCCACCGAGGGCCTCTCCGCCGCTGAGTTGGAGCGGCTCATCGCCGAGCATAAAATTGCGTGTCCCAACTGCGGCGGGCCGCTGGGCCGGGTGGAGTCGTTTAACCTGTTGTTTAAGACCACCATTGGGCCATACAGCGACAGCGCCGGCTACCTCAGGCCGGAGACGGCGCAGGGGATGTTCGTGGCGTTTCCCCGCCTCGCCGAGTATGTGGGACGGCGGCATCCCTTTGGTGTCGCTCAGATAGGGAGGGTGGCGCGTAACGAGATTTCGCCGAGAGGCGGCTTGATGAGGCTGAGGGAGTTTACCCAGATGGAGATTGAGCTGTTTTTCGACCCCCAGAACCCCAGGTGTCCCTACTTCGCAGAGGTTGAGAACATGGAGGTGCCCATAGTGCCGGAGGAGCTGGTGGCCAAGGGCGTCACGGACCCCGTCTTTGCAACGGCTCGGGAGGTTGTGGAGAAGGGCTACGCCAACGAGTGGATGGCTTTCTTCATGGCCCTAGCCGCTAGGTTCCTAAGGGAGCTGGGGGTACCTCTCGAGAGGCAGAAGTTCCTGGGCAAGTTGCCGCACGAAAGGGCCCACTACTCTGCGAAGTCTTATGACCAGATGGTGTTGACTGAGCGCTTCGGCTGGGTGGAGGTGTCTGGCCACGCCTACCGCACGGACTACGACCTTTCTGGGCACAGTAAGTACAGCGGCAGGGAGATGTATCTGGAGAGGCGGCTCCCAGAGCCAAGGGAGGTGGAGGTGGCTAGGCTCTACCCCAACCCCACGGCGATTAGGGAAAAGTACGGGGACAAGATAGGGGAGGTGGTTAAGGCTCTTAAGGAAAACGAGGAGTTTGTGCTGGCGGCTTTTAGGAGGGGGGAGCCCCAGGTCGCGGTTGGGGGATTTGTGGTGACGCGGGACATGGTGTACATAAAAACTGAGCGGCGCAAGACCGACCTGGAGAAATTCATACCCCACGTCATAGAGCCCTCCTTCGGCCTCGACAGGATTATGTACGTAACGCTGGAGTCGGCAGTTGTGGAGGAGGGTGGCCGCATCTACCTCCGCCTGCCCCCCGACGTGGCGCCGGTTAATGTATGCATCCTGCCGATTGTGAAGAGAGGCGACTACGTGGAGATCGGCCGCTCGCTGTGGAGGAACTTGGCTGGTGAGGGCTACGTAGCCATTTACGAGGACGAGGGGACGATCGGCAGTAGGTACGCCGCGTGCGACGAGATCGGAGCCCCCCTAGCCGTCACAATAGACGAGAAGACGCCGGTGGACGGCACTGTGACTGTTAGGGAGCGCGACTCCCGTAGGCAAGTTCGCGTCAAGCTTAGAGACGTGGCGGCCTTCGTCTCTATGGTGAGGCGGGGGCTGTCTTTCGACGAGGTTGCCAGGGAGCTGAACGCCGCGCCTGTTTGACGCAGGTAGGGCGCCCTCGGCGCGGGCTTGGGGGAAACGTTTTATAATCTGTGGGTATTGAGTAGCTATGGCTGAGAGGAGGGAGGTGGAGAGGGGGAAGAGGTTATTGATCCCTCCATACCTGTCGCCGCAACAGGAGAGGAGGGAGCAGAAGAAGTCTGAGCGCAGGGCGAAGATAAGGCACGCGGAGGGCGTTGAGGATGGCGTTGCTAAGCTGGCTCCCGACGTTTACGAGGAGTTGGACAAGCCAGCCGAGGTGGAGATAGTGGCGCCTGGGGGGTCCTCCCACGAGAAGAAGAAGGTCTTTAGGGCCGTTCTGGGGGAGAAGATCCCGAGTGGGGAGATCCACGTCTCGGCTGAGGACTTGAGGGCCTTGGGTATTGCAGAGGGCACTGTGGTGACTGTTAGAAAGAAATGATTGGGATACTGCGGGGGCTTGCCGTAGTGGTTGAAGACGTGGAGTCGGCCAGGAGTCTTTACAGAGAGGGGTTCTACGGCCGGTTTCTAGGCTACGACAAGGTTAAGAGAGATGAGGTAGACCGCGTAAACGCCCCCCTCGTGCTCGCGCTTTACGAGGCGCTGTACCTCGCCGAGAGGGGGAGGCTGAGAGTCATGGCCGAGGGGGGAGAGGAGGTGCCGCCGGAGAAGCTGGCGGTGCTGGGGAGATCAAGGCTGAAGAACTTCGACGAGATTTATAAGATATATAGATACTTCCGCGACTTGGGCTACGTTGTGAAGAGCGGCTTAAAATTCGGCGCGTTGTTCTCCGTGTACGAGAAGGGGCCTGGGATTGACCACGCCCCTATGGTGGTTGTCTTTCTAGAGCCGGACAAGGGGATATCCGCCACGGACATCACGCGGGGGGGCAGGCTTGGGCATAGTGTCAAGAAGACTTTTACCCTAGCCACAGTGTTGAAACAGACGGGCGAGGTTACGCTCTTGGGGTTTACCTGGGCGAAGCTTTAGAAAACTAGTCGATTTTAAGCTCAGCGACTCCGTACTCCCCCGCCTTGCTCACCACGATTTGCAATACCCCGTCTCGGTACACCGCCTTTGCGCTGTCTACCCTCAGCCGGTACGGCACCTCTATCTTCCTCGATATGGGGAAGTTAGATATCCTCTCCCGCCTAATCGGCTTCCCCCCGCCGTCAGGCTGGGTGGGTGAGGCTAATACCTCCACGGCCTTGTCGTAAACCCTGACCTTTATGCTGTCTTTCCTCACCCCGGGCATGTCGATGTAGAAGACGAGGTTTTCGCCGACGTCGTAGATATCGACATCCGGCTGCCTCTCTACCTTGCCGGCGTTGGAGTCATACAGCTCCTTTAGCCCCTCTTCGATTTTCTTAATGGGTTCCATGTGAGTCTAACCTCTCTTCTAAAAAACTGGCATTGGTATTACCAGAAGATTAGCGCCGGAAAGCGGGTGGCCGACCGTCTAAAAGGGGGTCTTGAAAAACTATTTTTGGCCAACTACTCCAATGACCTCTCCGTAGGCGTTTATAGGGAACGACCGGCCGCACTTGGGGCAGTTAATTGAGAAGCCGATGTTGTACCAGCTCTCGCCTATCTCTACCTCGAATTTGTGTTTGCAGTACGGGCATGTTACCCGCACCTTCAGCGTCTTTTCCAGCTCCCCACCTGAGTATTCCCAATCTTCTGGGAATTCTTGGGCTACCATAGGCGCCCTAGTTAATATTTATATAAATGCTTTTTCCCCGCCGTGGTGGATTTCTTCGAAGCCGTCTTCAAGAGGAGATCTGTGAGGAGGTTTAGGAGGGAAAAGATCCCCGAGGAGGACGTCAAGCGGATTATGGAGGCTGGTCGTGCCGCGCCGACAGATGCGACTCTACACCTCTGGAGCGCCGTGTGGGTAAGAGACGAGGCGAAGAAGGCGGAGATCGCGAATCTGATCGGCCAGCCCCACGTCGAGGAGGGATCCGACTTCTTTGTATTTCTGGCAGATCTCTACAGGCTAGAGGAGTTGTTGAGATACAGGGGGCGCCAGCTCGCCTCTAATAAACTTGCCCTTTTTGTATTCGCGGCGGTAGACGCCGCGCTGGCCGCCGAAAACATGGCCCTCGCCGCTACGGCGATGGGCTACGGTAGTTGTTTCATAGGCGCTGTTCAGAACGCAGTGGAGGAGTTGGTCGAGCTACTGCGCCTTCCCCGCCTCGCCTATCCCCTCTTCGGCCTAGTCGTTGGCGTGCCCGACGAGGAGCCGCCGCCACGCCCGAGGCTCCCCCTGGAGATGCTGTTTCACAGAGAGGAGTATAGGCCGTATTCAGAGGAGTCGCTGGCCGCCGCGTACGAGGTGATGGCTAAGGTGACGAGATCCGGCGACTGGCTGAGGTTGCTGGAGCGCTACGCCGGGGCGGGTGGTTACTTCGACAGGCGTAGCGAGTTGATGACGGCGGTGTTGAGGAAGATGGGGGTTATGTAAATATTTATATCCGGCCCATGTCTCGGGTCCGTGGCCGTTATTAGAGGCGTGGTGGTGTCGAAACAGTTGGTGTACGATCCCACTGGGACTAAATATATAAAAATTGATATTATTGAGGAAAAGGAGTTGCCGGGGCCGGTTGCGGCTTTCTCGGCGCAGGACGAGCAGGCGGCGCAGTTAATGAGGGAGGTTATGCCGCTGGTTACTCAGATAGTGAGGTCGCTACCTTTCGGCGGTGGGAAGATATCTGTGCCGAGGGTCACGTTGTGGCTCACTGACGAGGAGGTGGAGATCTTCGGCGACATCGACGTGGGGGAGACCATTATGATTAGTGTAGAGGGCGGGGTTATTAGCATCAAGCCGGAAAGTTAAAAAAGTTGGTCGCCGTTGCGTTCGTGATCACGGACGCGTATAGGTTGAAGTACACCTTCGGCGTGGATTACGGCACCAGCTATGTGAAGTACGGCCCTATTTCGCTAAACGAGCCGAGGGTCGTGCAGACCCGCGGCCTCTTCTTGAGAGATCTCCCGGAGTCTGTAAAGATGAGGATCCCCCCCGACGTCTTGTCCAGGGGGCTGGTGGTGGGCGACGAGGAGGTGAGGAAGTACCTCTCCAGTGTCAGAGACGTACAACGCAACTTGAAGTACCCCCTGAGAGATGGCATCGCTAGGAGAGATGACGAAGACGCCTGGCGCGTGTTGAGGGAGCTGGCGCGCTACACCCTGGCGCAGTTCCCAGTATCGGAGCCGGACTTCAGGGGGTGGATAATTTCAATTGCCCTCTCCGCTCTGGCACCTGACTATATGTACAAGTCCATTTTCGATATATATACAGAGCTTTCAGATGAGTTTAAAATACACGCCGTGACTATACTCCCCCAGCCCCTGGCAGTCGCCATTGCGGAAAACGCTGTTAACTGCATCATTGTGGAGGGGGGCCACGGCAATATACAAGTGGCTCCCATTAGCTTCGCCTTGATTAGAGAGGGGCTGGTGGCACTGAACAGAGGCGGCGCCGAGGCCAACGCCATTACGCGGGAGATTTTAAAAGACATGGGGTACAGCGACATAGCTAGGGAGGAGTACGCCGTGGAGGTGGTGAAGAGGGCCGTGGGCCTCGTGCCGAGGAATTTAAAGGAGGCCGTGAGAGCCGCCAAGTCTAACCCAGACCGCTTCGTCGCCAAGGTCAGGCTGTCTCCAGTCGTCGAGGTGGAGTTCCCGAGGGAGTACGCATGGACGCGGTTTCTCATCGGCGAAATAGTCTTCGACCCCAACCACGAGGAGATTAAGAGCTATATCGAGCAGTCGCGGCTGAGCATTGAAAACGCCGTCATCGGCGACGTTACCCTCTACGGCGAGATGGACATAGCCACTGCTGTAGTAACCTCGCTGAAGAACGTCTCCGTGGAGATACAGGAGAGGGTGGCCTCCCAGATAATCTTAAGCGGAGGGGCCTTCAGCTGGCGGGTGCCGCCGGGTCTGGAGGACGTCGCTGTGGACAGCGTGACGAGGGTGAAGATCGCGCTTGAGGAGAGGAACCCCGTGCTGGCTTCGAGAGTCAACGTGAGGCTGGTGTCCGAGCCGCAGTACTCAGTCTGGAGGGGCGCGGTGATTTACGGCTACGCCCTGCCGCTGACGCTTGAGTGGTCAGACTCGACAAGGGAGGGCTGGTACTACCCAAAGAAAAATATATAGCAACATAAACAATCGTGGAGTTCCCCAAGGTATTGGTGATCCGCCACTTCACTGAGGTACTCGGCATGAGGTACACCGGCGAGCAGGGCGAGGTGCTGTGGTTCGAGGATGGGTTGAATAAAGTGGCTGTGGGGCTCTACCTCTCTGAGCTTTACGAGGAGGGGGAGCTCTACAAGCGGGTGGCCGCCCTAGCCGGGTTGGAGGCCTCTAAAGTCTACCTCGCCGTCCTGCCGGAGGGGGCTGTGTTTGTAGATCCCCGTTTTTTCAAAAGCCAGGGAGTGGGGCTGGTGGTCGTGGACTCCTCCAGGGGCGTCGACGGGGTTGAGGTGAAGATATACGCAAAAGCCCGCCAGCTCCAAGCCGCCAGCGTCGACGCCGGGAGGCTGGCGGAGGCGGTTAAGGCATCCGTGGCGGAGTACCTAAGGGAACAACTCAAGGCTCTCGAGGCCTCTATTACTGAGAAAGTGAAGAGGTATGTAGACCAGAGACTTGAAGAGTTTAGACGCGCCGCTCCATCTGCACAAGAGCCCCCAAGGGCCGTGCAGGAGGCTGGCGGGCCCGCCGTGTTGGATAACGAGTGGGTGAGAATACTGAGGAGCCGGGGTAGATAGGAGAGAATTTAAATTACCCCGCTCCAGTGGTGACGTGGACATCTTGATAGAGGAGGTTAGAAGGGTGTTCGGCAACTCTGACGAGGGTAGGTTTGCGGAGAAGCTTATCCAGTCATATAGGGAGGGGGGCGCCCGCGCCGTGAGGGCCGTCGTTTTGGGGTACCTCAAGAGGCTGGGGGTGGATGTGGAGAATAGAGAAGATTGAGCTGGAGAACTTCCGGTCATACAGAGGGAGGCATGTAATAGCTTTTGGAGATGTAAACATTCTGTGGGGTAGGATAGGCGCCGGAAAGACCTCTGTGCTGTACGCCATCGAATACGCGTTGTTTGGGAGACAGCTAGAGGTTAAGGAGCGGGTAGCTAGGCTGGTCGATTTGATCAACACAGAGGCTCATGAAATGTCGGTGGCCTTGACTATGCGTGACGGGGATAGGGTACTGCGTGTGGAGAGGAGGCTGGGGAGGAGAGGCGCCGAGAAGCTCCTCCTCTACGTCGACGGGGTGGAGGTCAGGGGGAGGGAGGCAGAGGAGAAGTTGATGGAGCTTGTGGGGGCCGACGAGGATGTCTACGAGAGGCTGATCTACATGTCTCACAGGTCGCTGGAGGGGTTTATCTACGGCACGTCGCAGAAGAGGTCCCTCGCCATAGACCGGCTATTTGGTATAGACGTGATAGACGGCGTCGTTAGGGCTATCTCCGGCGTGGATAAGGCGCTTATGGAAAAGGCCGAGGAGTTGAGGAGGAGGCTGAAGGCGTATGAGAAGTATAGAGAGGTCATTAGGCGCTACGGGGGGATTGCCCACGTGAGGTCGAGGCTGGAGGGCCTGGCCGGCGAGGTTGAGGCGTTGAAAAGTAGAGAGGAGGCGCTGTCAAAGGCGGCGGAGGAGCTGGCGAGGAGGAGGGCGGAGCACCTCACAAAGCTTAGGGAGAACGAGGCGCTCCTCCTGGAGTACTACAAGACGAAATCTGAGCTGGAGGTTCTGGAGGAGGCGGCCGCCGGCGGCGAGGTGGACATCACCGCCGTAGATAGGCTTAGAGGCGCGTTGAGAGAGGCGGTGGAGGAGTTTGAACACATGCTAGGCGGGGACTTGGCGGAGAGGCTTGAGAAGGCCGGCGATCTCGAGGCGCTATCTGCGGCCATGGCCGAGGCCTACGACGCCCTTGTGAAGTTGCAGAGGGAGCTGGAGGGCCAGATACAGGAGGCGAGGCGGCTTTATGAGCAGTACCTCGCCAGAGCTAAGAAGCTGGAGGGGGAGGAGGCCGAGGCGGAGGCTAAGCTGAAGAGGTTAGAGCGGTCGTATCAACGCTTTAAGGAGTTGCAGAAGGCCTTCCAGTCGCTTGAGGAGGCGAGGTCGGCCTTGGCGGAGCATAGAAAGAGGCTTGAGGAGGTGGAGAGAGTCGTGGCCTTCTCCTCGGCGCTTAGGACCGTGGCGATGTACGCCGCCGAGGCAGATCTCAAGAAGTGCCCCGTCTGTGGAGGGCCGCTGAAGAGAGACGACGCCCTGCGGGTGGCTGAGGAGGTGGAGGCGAGGCACGGCTCCTTGATAAAAGAGGCGGAGGCGCTTAGAGAGAAGATGCGGGAGTTGGAGAGAGCTGTGGAGGAGATGGAGGCTCTGAGCGGCGACGTGGCTGAGTACATGGCTACGAAAACCAGGCTGGAGGAGCTGAGGCTGGAGAGAGAAGAGGTGGTTAAGAGGGCTCTGCAGGCTGAGAAATCTGTTAAGCAACTAGAAAAGAAGTTGGAGAGGTTGCGGGAGTTGCTGACGCGGGTGGATAGGCGCACTATCTCCGAGGCCTTGTCTAAATACGGGAGGGCGCTGAGGGCTAGGGAGCTACGCCGACGGCTGAGAGAGCTTGAGGAAGCGTTGAGGAGGGCCGGCGTCTCTGGGGAGGTCCTCGACCTCGACATGAGGTGGAGGGAGGTGGCGGAGGAGCTGGAGAGAGTCTCCGCCCGGCTGTCTGATGCGTATAGAGAGAGAAGTGTGTTGGAGGAGGTGGTTAGGGAGGTGGGTGAGGACGCCGACGTGCTTAAGAAGAGGCTGGACGACGTGCTCTACGCCTACGGAAGGTTGCAAGACTTCAAGGCGAGGCTTGAGTTGGTGAAGGTAAACACCAGGGCGAGGCTTCTAGAAGTGGCGAAGACGCGGTTTAACGAGGTCTTCATCTCCCTGTACAAGTATGGAGATATTGTGAGAGTAGACGCAGATTTAGAACAGCGAAAGGGCTACTACGACTTCGTCGCCGTGACCCCCTCCGGCGATAGGTACGGCATTTCTAAACTGAGCGATGGCCAGAGGCTCTCCATAGCCCTGGCCCTAGCCCTAGCCCTTAGGGATATCTCCAGGTTAAACCTCGGCTTCATCATATTCGACGAGCCGATTCCGTACGTCGATATAAATATTAGAAAGGCTTTTGTAGACCTCGTGGCGGAGCTGGCTAATAAGTTCCAGATAGTCATAGCGACGCAGTCAAGAGAATTCGCGGAGATCGTAAAAACCGCTGTGCCGAGATGCAACGTGTTCGCCATAGAGAAGGGAGAGAGCTCCGCGGCGAGGCCTGTCTCCGAGCTACCACGGTGAAGCTTATTTCACAACTCAGTGCTCCAGACCCTCCTCACGGCTCGGTGGCCCCACTTGGAATTCATCACGCGTGTGTGGTGCCACCTATATTTTAGCTCTTTGCCACACATTGTGGAAGTAGGTCTTGGCTATCTCTATTATGAAACGCTCGTTAGAGTATACGCCGGAGATCTCCCCGCCGTATTTTACATATATGAGGACGGAGTTGCCAATGGCACCCCCGCCGAACATCTCTGGCAGAGTCCTTATCTCGACTCTCGGCGGTAGCTGGAACCTGTCTCTCAGCTTTTCCGTGGTCAGCACCATTATCTTGATGCGTTTCGACTCCTCTGCCATGATGGCGAGTAGGCGGTAGGTAACTAGCTCCGGGAAGGGGACCGCTAGGTAGGCCTCCCCGTCTGATACCGATAGTATTTCGCTTATCAAATCAGTAATTCTCTCCGCCCCGCGGATGAGGGTTAGGAAGGTCGGCGCCGCCGTCGCGTGTTTGCTCTCGTATATTAGCTGGAGGCTGTCGAAGAGAGGCTTCAGCGATTTGAGAATTTCCGAGGCGCGGTTTACAAGGTTTTTGTAAACCTCCGCAGGCGGCGTTGCTCTGTACTTTAGCGGCCTGCGTCCGCCTACTGGCGCAATAAGGCCCATTTTATGCAACTTTTCTAGGTGTGTGTAGATCTTTGTGTAGGGGATGCCTAACCTCTCGGCTAGCTCACGCGCCGAAAGCTCGCCGCTCTCCACCAAAACGGTGTATATATCCACCTCTCTCTTACTGAGACCCACGAGATTCAGTAGGTTCTCCACGGCGCCTCTACGTTCTTAATTTTTTAACGTTTTTCTCGGAATTTTGTTAAAAAACTTAAATATCAGTGCGCAATGGGCGGCATGAGCAAGCAGGTGCTGGAGGTGGCGGAGGCGCCAAGGAGGCTGGTAGACCTCTCTAGGTATAACCTGGCCGAGAGGTACAAGACTACACTTCTTAATGAGAAGTGGCAGACGGCGTTGAAAAGGCAGTTCGGGCTTCACGAAGATACGAGAGTTGTGAAGGCTACGCTCTCGCTGTGTCCTGTCTGCAACGCGAGGATACCAGCCGTGGTTTATGAGGAAAACGGGGCTATATGGCTGAAGAAGAGGTGCCCCGAGCACGGGGTATTTGAGGATCTCTACTGGGGCGACGCCGAGATGTATTACTACTTCCTCCAGTGGGACAGGCCTGAGTACATCGCTAAGGGGCTTGCCAACCCGTACACAGACTTGGAGTTTTACAAGGACATGGGGGCGTGCCCGGTGGGGTGCGGCCTGTGTCCCGTGCATAAATCAAACACGGTGCTGGCGATTATTGACGTAACTAATAGATGCAACATGGCCTGCCCGGTGTGTTTCGCAAATGCGGGAGCTGCCGGCTACGTCTACGAGCCGACGCTGGAGCAGATAGAGTACATGTTGAGGACACTTAGGGCGCAGAAGCCGTGGCCGCCAAATGCCGTACAGATATCTGGCGGAGAGCCGACGCTGAGAGACGACCTGCCTGAAATAGTGAGGATGGCTAAGAGGCTTGGCTTCACCCACATTGAGATAAACACCAACGGAATTAGGCTGGCGAACGACATAGAGTACTACAAGGCGTTGCTAGATGCAGGCATCTCATCACTATACCTCCAGTTTGATACTATTAACGAGCAGAATGAGGGAGTTTGGAGACACAGGCTGTACCACCCCAAGGCCTATAGGCTAATTAGGGAGAGAGTTGTTGAAAACGCGAGGAAGCTGGGCCACCGCTCAATTGTCCTCGTCGTGACGCTGGCCCGGAACTACAACGACAAGGACCTAGGCTCCATAATCGATTTCGCCATCCAGCACAGAGACGTGGTTAGGTGGGTTAATATCCAGCCTGTTAGCTTCTCAGGCCGCGCGAGGCTTTACTCAAAAGAGGAGCTGAGGAAGTACCGCATCACAATCCCAGACACAATTATCGAAATTGAGAAGCAGACTGGAGGGGTGATCAGCAGGTGGGATTGGAGGCCGACTAACTGGCCGGTGGCGGTGGCGAAGATGGTGGAGGCTTTGACCGACTCGCCGAAGCCGCTCTTCTCCATGAACCCCATGTGCGGCGCGGCCACCTTTATCTATTACGACGAGGATGAGAAGAGGATATACCCCATCACTAAACTAGTGGACGTAGACGCCTTTGAGAGGGGGGCGTGGGATGTGTACTACACAGCTGTGAAGGGAGGTGTGTATAGGCATGCGGCTAAGGTTAAGGCGCTGAAGCTGTTGAAGGCTGTTAAACACAAGAGGGTGAAGGACCTTATATACGACTTCCTTGTTAAGAAGGACTACGACTCGCTGGGCCGCTTCTTTTTCAACGTGGTCGGCATCGGCATAATGCACTTCATGGACACCATGAACTACGACGTGGAGAGAGTCCAGCGTTGCGATATCCACTACGCAACGCCAGATGGCCGCGTGTTCCCCTTCTGCACATACAACGTGGTAGGCCACCGTGAGAAAGTAGAGAGCTCGTTCAAGGTGGATCCCAAGACATGGGTAAAGGTCACCGGCCTGTCGCTCACTGGGTGGAGCAAGCAGAAGTTCGCAGAATTTAACAAGCAAGCTTAGGGCCCTCCCCCGTTTTTCCTGCGGAATTTTCTAAACATTATAACGCTAACCACTGTTATCAGCGCCATTGCATATGGCGTAAAGGCGCCTTCTAAACCCACCCCTCTCGCAGACAGACTCTTGGACCTAGGGCTGAGGACAATACTCACGTTTTTCACGGCTATGGGTAGTTCCACGAAGTAGTGTAGTTCAATTCTACTGCTGTTAACGGCGGCGTAGTATATCTCCAGCGCCCTCTTCTGCATCTCCAGCTGTCTGATCTGTGCCTCGATAGTCTGGGTGTAGTTATCTACTATGGACTTAACCCCGCCCAGGCGGGGAAGCGCCCTTACCTGATCCGCCCTCACCTTCTCTAGCGAAGTGGCGGCCTCCCTCAGCCTCCTACCGACGGCCCGTAGCGTCTTGCTGGCGTTGTACAGCGGGTTTGCAAGACGCGTCACCTCGTCGCCGGTCTTGTTGAGATTCGCCGAAATCTGGTAGAGGTTTCTCGAGGCGTTAAGCAAAACCCTGGGCATATCTCTCCTCAGTACTGTGGCGTTGCCTCTTGTAGACGCCGCTGTGCTGTTTAGAAGGGGGGCCAGCTCGCCAAGGCTTTTACTCGTTGTCTCCAGCGTCTGCGCGGCCGAGTCGACGGCGCTTATGGCGGCCTCCACCGCGGAAATCAACGAGTCAATCGTGTCGCGTAGTGAGCGTAGCTGGCTGGCGGCTGCGTCTAGGAGCGAAACGGCGCCGTCAATCGCCTCTCTGGCTAGGGTAGCTGTTGCGTTTATGCCCGCCACCTTGCCCCTAGCCTCCTCTACGCTTCTCAGCGCATTATCTACCGAGTAGCGGGCTTTGTACAAGCTGTCTCTAGCTACGGCGAGCTGTCTCCGTATGTCGCCGAGACTCCTCGCCGCATCCCCAGCGGCGCGGCTGTATGACGTAAGAGCCGCCGACTGGGTCTCTAGGAGATTGGCGGCTGTTATCAAAGCGGTGTATTGGTAATCTACGAGAAGGAGGCTCTGGTTAATCGTCAAGGCAACACCTCTCGCGGCGTCGCCAAGTGCCAGTAACTGCCGGCGGAGCGCCTCAATAGCATACGTAGAGGCGTTCAGCGCCGTGGCGCCTTCATCCATGGCAATGCCTGTGGCGTTTAGTATCTGGACGAGCTGGGTTAGGTTCTGGACGCCTTGGTAAACAACGTCGGTAAAGGTTGACACGGCGTTTGACAAGTTGCTTAGCTGAGCTGCGGCGAGCCTGTAGCCCCTAACCTGGCCCTCCAAGGCGTTAACTGTCCTGTTTATATCAAGAGCGGCGGTGGCCAACACCGTGGGCATCCGCACGGCCCCGAAGCTGCCAAACTCCCTGACCTTAAATGTCAACGTGAACTCAGTGTAGTTCTTTACTAAAAGAGTCCAGTAGTAGACAGTAGCGCCGGATACCTGGGATATTGTAGAAGGAGGCTCTTCGTAGAGCACAGCCACCTTGTCGTCGACGGCGACCGAGACAACGACAGGCGTGGATATGGGGAGAATTTGCCACATTCTTAAAGTCAGTTTCACAGCGACGCCCCCCTTGGCGTAAAGCACACCGCTACTTAACGACCCGTTGACGTACTCTAGCTCTGTCTCTAATCTGAGGAAAGGTGGAAACACGTTACGAACACCAACCTCTCTCACAACGGCGGAGTAGGGCGGCAACAAAACTCCTGACTTATTGACGGCAACAGGCGAGTTGTTTATCATCACCTCTTGCAACTTTGCGGAGGATTCGACGGTGCCGTCTGGCTTCACTATGTATGTCACCACCACCGTGGGGCCGGCGGACGCCGACAGCGCCGCTAGCAGAACGAGGAGGGGGGCCCAGCTCTTCATAGACCTATGAGCTCGTCTATGAGTCTTAGCTTTTCGTATATCTCCGCCGCGCGTCCCATGTCGAGTTTAAACTCCCTCCTAGGGGGCTCCGCGGCTTCATAAGCCTTGCCGCCTCGCATGTAGACAATCCTCGTCGCCACGCGAGCGACGTCTGGGTCATGCGTCGCAATGAACACAGTGGCTTTGAAGATCTTGTTTACCGCTGTGATTAGGGCAAGGACCCCAGCTGCGTTTTCGAGGTCGATGTTTGAAGTGGGCTCGTCTAGCACAATCAGCGGCGGGTTCGCGGCGAGGGCCCTGGCGATTGCGGCTCTCTGTTGCATGCCCCCAGACATCTGGTGTGGGTAGAGCCCGGCGGCTTTTTCCAAGCCGACGAATTCCAGAAGAGCCCTGGCTCTTAGAAGCGCAAGCTCCTTCTTAATTCCCAGCGCTATCAGCGGCAGAGCTACGTTCTGCTCGGCTGTTAGGTACGGGATGAGGTTGTAGGACTGGAAGAGGTAGCCTATATTCCTCAGTCTAAACCTCTCCAGCTTGCCCTCCGGCAGTCTAGTCACATCTACGCCCATTATGTAGACCTCGCCGCTGGTAGGCCTGTCAAGCGCGGCCACTATGTTAAGGAGCGTCGTCTTGCCAGAGCCCGAGGGCCCCATCAGTACTACGCTCTCCCCAGCCGAGATAGAAAGCGACACGTTGTCGAGGGCCACCGTCCTCGCCACGCCGTTGCCATATATCTTCGTGACGTTGCGGAGCTCTACCGCCATAGTTGCATGATCTCCAGAGGCCTCAGCTTAGCCACTCTGTATATCGGCGACACGGCCCCCACCAACGCCACTGACGCCGAGGTGCCCAAGCCCAGGAGGAGGTAATACGGCTTGAAGACTATCTCGACGTTGAAGTTTATGCCCATGTTTAGAAGCACC
The DNA here is from genome assembly GCF_049971835.1 of Pyrobaculum sp. Taxonomy (NCBI): domain Archaea; kingdom Thermoproteati; phylum Thermoproteota; class Thermoprotei; order Thermoproteales; family Thermoproteaceae; genus Pyrobaculum; species Pyrobaculum sp. The sequence continues at coordinate 17,766 of NZ_JBMFKV010000003.1, read as the reverse complement.
TGCTTCACCGCGTTCGCCCCGAAGTAGCCAGCCGCCACGCCCCCTACGCCGGCGGCGACGGCGATGGCCAGCACCTCAACCATCACCGATATTGTTATGTCGCGTGAGGAGAGGCCAATAGCCTTCAGCAGGCCGAATTCCCTAAGCCTCTCCCGAACCGTTATAGACATCACAGCAAAAGTGGTCACCGCCGCGGCGGCCAACCCGGCGCCCCCAATCGCCGAGAACACAACATTCAGCGCGTTGAAGACCTGAGTCACCGTCTCCAGGAGGCTTTCCTGCGTGTACACTTGGGCGTCTCTAAAAGTCCCCTTAAGCGCCGCCTCCAACGGCTTTACCTGTGTCTTGTCCTTGACTGTAATCAAGACGGCATTAACGAAGGGCCCTGCGCCGATGTTCTCCTGCAACCAGCTGAGAGATACGACCACCAGGTTCAGTCTAAAAGCACCCACAAAGCCCCTCATGAAGCTACGCATCACCCCCACCACCTTCACCTGGAGCGCCCTCTCGCCGCCGAGCGCCCCGGAGTATATCTTAATGGTTATGGTGTCCCCCGGCCTTACCCCCAGCGACTCCTCCACCACCGCCTCCCCTCCTGCCTCGGGCAGGCGGCCCTCTTTGAGATCTATGGCGAAGTAGTCCACATGTCTCAGAGGTATTCCCACTATCGACACCACCTTACCCCCGTATACCCCGGAGGTGAGGATTATCCCATTTACAGACTCCACAGAGGGGACTCTCTTTATGGCCTCCAGCACGCCCTGCGGTATGTTTATCGATTCTGAATACATCAGTATGTCCGCGGGGTAGACTTTGTAGAGCATGTTCTCGACGTAGCTCCTAGTGGCGTCGCTCACCGCGTACAAGGCAACGAGTAGGGCGACTCCTACGCCGATTGCCACGCCGGTGAGCAAGTAGCGTAGAAGCCGGGCGCGGAAGTCGCCAACGGCGATCATTAGGATGTGCTCCACGCGTGACCCGCCGCTCTGGTATATAAAGTCTTCACGACAAGCCGCTTGACTAAACTATTTATACCAAGGCGGGCGGCCCCACGTGAGGAGGCTCGTGGCGGCCACCGTCGCCGCGTTGACACTTTACATATATCTCGCATTTATGTCGGCACAAGTATTCAACGTACTTGTGTACGACGAGTCGCAACTCATGCCACGGGACATAGAGCCGAAGTTGGTGGAGTCGATAGTTAAAAACACATCGAGCTACGGAGGGGCTAGGCTAATACCAGTGGTGATATCAGGCCCAGGTCTTGAGGACAAGGCGAGGAGCTTGGCGGCACTCTACCCAAACACCACGTCGGCGTGGAGCATCCTCGACGAGGCTCTGCGCTTATATAATGAGAAGGTGGCCGAGGCGGTTAACAACGCCACGTCTAGGTTCCGGGAGGGGGCCCTGGAGATCTCCAACACCACCGCGAAGATATGTGGAGATTTGGCAAGGTTAGTAGAGGGGTATAGAGAGGCTAGGGAGAAGGCCAGGCTTTTAATACTGGGCACCTACGGCGCGGCGGCGCTGGGCAGGGCTGTGGATAACAAGACGCAACAATTCCTAGAACACTTCCGGCGCTACGTAGAGAAATACGACGTTGACGCCGCCATTAGGCTGGCGGCAGACGAGGTATATGGAAACGTGTCGCGGTATTTGGCAAACGTGACGTGGAGAAACTGGGCTAGCCAAGCCGCCATAGACTCCGTGACGGAGGCCCTCTTATCCACCCGCCTCAACAGAAGCGCCATAGAGCTCGCCCGCGTTGTCGACGCAGTGGGCGTGAGGCAGTACGTCTACCTCCAGCTACTAAACACGACACCTCCAGCCGTGCGCCCATACCTGCCGTATCTCGTATGCGGCGGGGATGTGGACAGGGCCGTGGAGATGTTTAGAGAAGATCTCATACGCAACATCACAAGGTCGTTGCCGCCCCCCACCATCAGCTCGCTACCCCCAGCGGCGACCCTCATCTACCGCGATAGATACGCACTAGCCCTCATCAAGACCTCGGGAGACTCGCCGGAGGTGCCTCCCCAGCTGGGCGTGCCAGTCTCTACTTCTTTGTTGCTGAAGAGCTTTACCCGCGTGGTGACCGAGGACGTGTCTAAGATAGATAGATCTACCGCGGCGGCTCTCTTCACGGTGTTGCTCATGGTAATGGGGACGTTGCTGACGCCCGTAATCATCGTGGCTACGGTGGGCTTGACATACCTAGCAACGCTCGGCTTCATATACCAAATACATGAGATACAGAAGACGTACTACCTAACTGTCTACATGGCCGCGCCGGTGATCTTCGCCATCGGAGTGGACTACATGCTTCTCATGGCGAGTAGATACGCAGAGGAGCGCGCCGAGGGCAGAGACAAGACGGAGGCCCTGGCCGTCGTTAGGAGATACGCAAACAGAGCCATCGCGGCCAGCGCTGCCGTGGTGGCCACCTCGCTGGGCTCCTTCGCCATATCCCGCCTCCCCTTTATGCAGTCCATAGGCATCGGCTACCTCATAACCACCGCCTTCGTGGTGCTTACGGTATTCCTCGTGTTCCCCGCCATACTCGCCGCACTTGGCGACTTCATATTCTGGCCTAAGAAGACGGTGGCACTCCACAAGGGGCGATCCAGGCTAATGGAGAGAGCCGTGGCCACAGCGCTGAGGAGACCCCTTCTAGTTGCGGCGATCTCCGCGTTGGCCACGCTGGCTTCCTTTGCATATCTGGTAACTACCCTCAAGGTGACGACCAATCCCGTGGTGGCGATGCCGGAGACTCAGTACAAGCAAGCCCTCGAAATCGCCGTGAGATACTTCCCCAACGCCACAGCCCTCTCCACCACCTACCTAGCGATGAAGAGCCCCCCGCCGCCGGGGCTACTAGACGCCGTGGCCCACCTACCACATTTCGTAAACTACACAGTAGAACAGAGCGGCGGCTGGTATGTGGTATCAATTAAACTCTCGGTGGAAGACACATCAGACGAACTCCTCAAAATCTACCATGAACTCGACAAGCTACGCCAGGTATACGGCCCCTTCCTAATAGGCGGCGCCGCCGCGTGGAAAAATGTAATATTCAGCGAGATATATGTAAAGTTCTGGAATTTACAGATATATGTAATCATAGGTGCAGTCTTCGTTATACTCTCTCTCCTACTGAGGAGCTTTTTAATACCGCTGAGGCTCATAGCCACTGTGCTCATGTCCATATCCTGGAGCCTAGCCGCCGAGGTATTCCTATTCCAGGAGGCGCTCGGCGAGCCCACCTACTGGCTCGTTCCTGTCGTCCTGTTCTCCTTCCTCATGGCCGTGGGCACCGACTACGACATCTTTATCATAACTCGTATTAGAGAGGAGCTTGAAGGCGGGCTCGACGAGAGGGAGGCGGTGAGGCGCGCCATAGTCACCACAGGCCCTGTAATCACCGGAGCCGCCATGATCTTGGCAGTGGCCTTCTCCACCCTAGCACTCTCCCAGATTTTAGTACTTAGGGAGGTAGGCTTCACCATAGCCCTCGCCGCGCTCATAGACGCCTTCTTAATTAGACCCCTCGTAGTCCCCGCGCTGATTGTGCTAGCCGGAAAATACAACTGGTGGTGGATCACCGGCTACAACATCAAGCCGCCCGCCCAAACCAAGACCGCACCCTTGTGACACACGTCGTTTAAATAACTTAACAGATCCAGCATAGGTCCTAACACCACGAGCCCTTGTATATTTTTTTCTGTTAGGTTTTTGTCGAATTGCTACGCGTTTTATGGCTAGTGGGAGGTGTTTTTAAGCTCGGTGGTTTATCGTGCACGTGGTAGGCGTATATGAAATTTTGAAGAGGCTGGGCGAGGCCGATCTGGACGATCTGGTGGAGGCCGCGTATAGAGAGGGCATTCCTCTGCCTGTGGCCACGAGGGCGTTGATGAGGTTGATAGAGCGCGGCGAGGTGGAGGTGATATGCGGCGTGACTCTTCGATACAAGCCGAGATGAATTTCATAACTAGCTTCTGGGGCTTGGTTGTAGAGCGGATTAACTTCTGGGATGTCTGGCGTGAAATTGTAGATGCCCATGTGGTGGATGAGGTGGCTTGGGTTGTCGAGAAGATACAGAGCGCCGGGTACGAAGTCCCTCTTGGAGCCGTGGCCCGTGCCTTATCCCACAGGTCTGGTCTTGACCACAGATTTCTGGCGGCGAGGTTTATGGATCTCGTGAATAGGCGTATGAAACCCGCGCCTTGTGTACATGAGTTCTTCTCCGCCCTCGCCAGCAGGGGGAGGGTCGCCGTTTTGTCCAACACCCCCTGTAGGTGTTTTATAGATAGTTTCCTGAAGGAGAGAAATCTACATGTAGACTTAGTTCTAACCTCGGACATGTTGCTTAGGAGAAAGCCGTCGAGATCTGTGTTTAAATTCGCCTTGTCAAAGTTAGGGGCTGAGCCGCACAGCGCAGTCTACATTGGCGACAGCGTAGAGGACCTGGGGGCTCTGGGCCTTGGCATTTTGACGGTTATAGTCGGCGCAGAAGGCGGCCATTTGAACTTCCCAGACCTCTGTAGCGCGGCGAGGTGGCTGTCGACAGGTCTGGAAAGATTATAAATACACAACTAGATGAGGCGGTGATTACGTGTCCACGTTGCGGCTTGCCGGAGTGGGAGGCTCTGCCGCCGCCACATACGTACCGCCACAAGGGTCCTGAAAATACGATAATGATCGCTAGGTGTAGAAACTGTGGGATTGTGTTCTACATATTCCGCACCTCGCTGGAGACCTTCACACTGGAGATGGAAAAGGCGGAGCGGAAGCACGGCGCCATACCCCACATCGACTTGAAGAAGTAGCGTGAGCCTCTGCCAGCGTTGCGGCAAGAGGCCTGCCCAGTACCTCCGCGTGGTTAGCGGCGAGAGGCTATGCCTCCGTTGCCTATTCACCTCGCTGGAGAAAAAAGTCCTTGAGACGATTAGGAGAGAGAAGATGATTATACCCGGGGACTACGTCGCGGTGGCGGTCTCCGGGGGCAAGGACAGCCTCGTCCTTCTCCACATCTTAGGCAGACTGAGGGAGAGGGGGTTGCTGAAAGAGGTGAAGATGGAGGCTTTTACAATAAACGAGGGGCATCCCTACAGCTGTTTCTACCGCATGTCGAGGAAGGACTACGTGAAAGAGGTGGCGTCTAAATTCGGCGTTGAGTACAACGTTTACCACTTTAAGGATATCTTTGGCGTAACCGCCATGGAGCTCTCCGAGAGGCTCGCGAAGGCGGGGCACGAGGTCCACATGTGCACTATCGACGGCGTGTTAAGGCGCCGCGCCATGAACATCATTGGGAAGAGGAGGGGCTGGACTAAGATAGCCACAGCCCACAACCTAGACGACGAGGCCCAGACGGCGCTTATGAATGTTTTGATGGGCAACCTCTCGCGGTTTCGGTGGTACGGCCACTATGAAGACGCCGAGGAGAAGGACTTGATACCCCGGATAAAGCCGCTGAAGTACGTGAGAGAGGAGGAGGTGGCTCTCTACGCCTACTACCACGGCGTGCCCCTCATGGAGCTGGAATGCCCCTATGTCGTGGCGAACCCACGCTACCAGCTCAAATTCACACTGGCGGAAATGGAGAGGGAGATGCCGACGGTGAAGTACAGCCTAGTTTCCTTTGGCGAAAAGCTAGCTAAGTTTCTACAAGCCCAACCCCCCCAGCCCATGAGGAGGTGCAGGTACTGCAACTCGGTGACGTCCAGAGAGGTATGCCGTGTATGTGAGTTATTTGAAAAAGCAGGTCTCCTAGATACATACCTCGGTAGGGCAGGAGGGGGGCAGACGGCCTAAGCCTCCAGCGTCAGGCAGATCCCCTCGTCACTCAGCTTAGCCTGCGCCCCCAGCTCTTTGACAAACACCTCGACGTACCTCCTGGCCATTGGCTGCGCTAGGCTACAAAGCCTAGCCGAGAGCCTCCCCTCCCTCACCTCGGTATTCTCCACCGTGTAGAGACCTCTGAGTTGCGCAATGTATATAGCCTCGTCTAGGACGAGTGGGTCGACAGACGCCACCAATTCCTTAACGGTCTTCGCGTCTCTCCTCGCCAGCTCCTCCGCCAGCTTGGCGGGTTCCTGCAACAGCGGTATCAAGTCCCGTTCTATAGATATGCTAGACTTCCCGTTTATAACGTGTATTATCCACCTGGGGACGAAAATCGACGTCGTGGACACCCTATACCTCACTTTTTTCACAAAGGCAAACATCTGGAGGCTCTTGACAATGTCCTTGATCTGATCATCAGAGACAAGGGTAAGGTCAACTATGAAGTGCAGATTCTGGCGGCCTGCGTCTATGGCTATGTTGATAATATTCACATCGTGTTCTGCGAAAATATTGGAGAGCGTGGCTAATATACCCGGCTGGTCAAAATTTAGCTCGACGAGGAATTCCCCAAGCCTAGATCCAGTGCCGTCTGCAATTAGGTAAATCTCACGGTTAAGCATTGAGGCACAACACCCGGATTATTTAAATCTTTACCCTCACATAAAAATCCAAAGGATTACAAGCCCGGCGATCGCCATATACATATCTCAAATACATAAAAACCTCGTCATGTCACCCTCCGTGGCGCATAGACTCCCGCCTCGCTGGGACTTGAAATGGGAAATTGAACTCCTAAACACCTGGGAGGCAGAGGGGAGGTTCAAGACGAGGATCAGCGGGACGCGCCCGGTGTTCGTAATCGACACCCCACCGCCGTATCTGTCCAGCAACAGGCCTCACATAGGCCAGACGGCGTCGTACGCCCACTTCGACATGATTGCGAGGTTTTTGAGAATGCGGGGGTTCGACGTGGTCTTTCCCTTCTATCTCGACAGAAACGGCCTCCCAATAGAGGTACAGGTGGAGAAGAAGTACGGCATAGTGGCTCACGAGGTGCCCAGGGAGAAGTTTATCAAGATGTGTAAAGAGGAGTTGGACAGCTACGAGGGGGAGTTCGTCTCCTCCCTCAGGCGCTGGGGCATATCCTTCGACTACTGGCCCCAAGGCACAGACAGCCCCGAATACAGACAGATGACGCAGAGGACCTTTATAGAGATCTGGAAGAAGGGGCTCGTATACGAGGCTGAGCGGCCCACGCCGTGGTGTCCCCGTTGCCGCACGGCCCTGGCGGAGCCGGAGATAGAATACAAGGAGGAGGAGACCTACCTCAACTATATTAAATTCAAAGTGCAGGAAACCGGCGAGGACATTATAATAGCCACCACGAGGCCCGAGTTGCTACCCGCCACGGTGGCCGTAATCTTCCACCCAGGCGACGACAGGTACAAAAGGCTAGAGGGGATGCACGCCGTGGTGCCGCCCGAGGGGCAGGTGGTGCCCATCCTCCCCCACAAAGCCGCCACTCCAAATTTCGGCACTGGGCTCGTGATGATTTCCACGTTCGGCGACACGAGGGACTTGATGATTGTCAACGAGCTCAAGCTCCCCATTAAGATAGTGGTGGACGAAGGCGGGCGGATCAGCGCTGGGAGATACGCCGGGCTTTCTATAAGAGAGGCCCGCGCCAAGATAATCGAGGATTTGAAGAGGGAGGGCCTCCTAGTGAAGCAGGAGAAGCTGGTGCACAACGTGCCTGTGTGCTGGAGGTGTAAAACCCCCCTGGAGATAATTGTCACCAGGGAGCTCTTCATAAAACAGATAGAGTTCAAGGAGAAGCTAATCGAACTCGCCAATAAGATGGAGTTCAAGCCGCCTGAGTACCGCCAAGTCCTCATAGAGTGGATAAAGTCGCTGGAGCTGGACTGGCCTGTGTCGAGAAGGCGCTACTACGCCACGGAGATCCCGCTGTGGTGGTGCGTAAAGCCCAGCGGCGAGAGGACGCCGGTCTTGCCGAAGGGAGACCGCTACTACGTGCCTTGGAGAGACGAGCCGCCCCCCGAGGTAAAGGAGGCGTGTAAAGACGGGAAGCTGGAAGGTGACACAAGAGTATTCGACACCTGGTTCGACTCGTCGATTTCTTGGATGTACGCCTCCGGCGTCACCAAGGAGCACAACGTATTCCCAAAGGTCTACCCCCACTCTATTATGAGGCCTCAGGGATACGACATCATAAGGACGTGGCTCTACTACTCACTCCTAAGAGCCTACCTCCTCTATGGCGACGTGCCCTTCCGCTATGTTAGGATAAACGGCATGGGCCTCGACGAGAAGGGGGAGGCGATGCACAAGTCAAAAGGCAACGTTATCGACTTGCTGGCCCCCGTGGAGAAATACGGCGCAGACCCCGTGCGCTTCTGGGCCGCCGCCGCCGGGAGGCTCGGCTCAGACTACAGGTACAACGAAAACATAATAAGAGAGGGCAAGGAGTTCCTGACAAAGGTCTGGAATATCTCCCGCTTCGTCCTCTCATTCCCAGAACCCCAGCACAAGCCTCAGCTAATGCCAGTGGACACGGCCATACTAGCCAGGCTATACGAGGTTGCTAAGAGAGTCATATCGGCCTACAGCGACTTCGACGTATACGAGCCGGCGCACGCCCTTTACAACTTCATATGGCACGACTTCGCGGATCACTACATCGAGCTAGTTAAATCCAGAGCCTACAACAGAGAGGGAGTATACACAGATGAGGAGCAGAAAGCCGCCATCTGGACCCTCTACACGGTGTGGAGATACAGCCTCAAGTTGCTTGCGCCAATCATGCCCTTCGTGACGGACAAAATCTGGCGCGAGGCCTACGGCAAGTCAATACACGACGAGACGATAGAAGACCCCCCAGAGGAGTGGAGAGGAGGCGACGCCGCTCTATTCGATCTCGTCAAGAAAATAAACAGCGCCGTGTGGCGCTACAAGAATAGAAACGGTATGAGCCTTGCCGATCCGCTAAACGCCGTGCTGTACGTACCCGAGGCGGCCATGGCGGCGGCCAAAGACCTCAAATACATGCACAAAGCCACAGACGTGAGGCCGGGCCGCGGCACCCAGCAGATAGACGAAGAGGGAATAGTGTGGCTAGGCTAGCTAATCCGTAGTCTAACTTCCTGCGTGAGTACAACTAGAAATTCGGCATATTGACAGAATACTAACAAGAGGCGCCCTCGACGCGCTGATGTGCCCCAAGCCGATCTTTAGGGCAGTGGGGCTATGTAACAGATCTATGTAACTAGACGAGCCCCCTCACGCCCTTTGGTACCTCTCTGACAGAGGGGGCGCCCTCTCCCCCGAGCACTATTTCGAGTATCCTCATGGCGTTTTTCCTTGACAACATTTTGTTGTTGTTGCCACAGTACGGGCTGTAGACACATTTGGGGCATCCGTCTACGCAGTCACATCCCTTAACTATTTTATACGCCACCTCGGCGACCCTCCTGAAGTTTTCTATGAGGAGTTTGGTGGTGCCGTTGCCGCCTACGTGGGAGTCGTAAATCACCACGACACCGTCTGGATAGCTGATGCCGCCCAGGTCCGTCTTGGCGGCTCCAAGCGCTATCTCTGTTGCAGATATCAAGACGTGCTCGGCGGCGTGGTAGCCCTTAGCCCGGGCCTCCCAATCTAGGGCATCGTTAGCGCTGAAGCGGACGTGCGGCATGTAGAACACGGCGCCTCTAGTCTCGAACTCATAGGTGAGGGGGTCAATGCTGTATTCGCCCAGGGTCTCCTCTGTGGTGAAGCGCTTGAGGGCGTAGCCGTAGACCGTCATCTTTATCCTAAGCCGCCCGTACTGGTACGGAACCCCCTCCACAACGCCCTCACGCAAGACCTCCACTATCTCGGGCTCCATGTCCTCCAGCGCCTGGGTCATTAAGTCTTCGGCGTCTATCGGCTCGACGACGGCTACGCGTCTCTCCAAATCAAGCGACCTCGATACGTACGTCCTCCCGCCGTGCATGTAGATAGCCTCTGGGTGTAGCTCGTACAGCGCCAGGGGTAGCTCCCTCTCCCCCAGCACCCTCCCGTCCCCCGTCTTAATCTTGACCACGTGGGGGGACCCCCGGAGGCTGAGCATGGAGAGGCGCTCTCTGCCGCGGGGTGTAATTCTGTAGAAGCGGCCTACCCGCGTCAGAGCGCCCTCCGCCTCCAGCCTCTCCGCCAGGCGGCGCTCGAAGGAGGTGAGATCTCTCTCCCTCAGGGGGGCATCAGCCGCGGCTGCTAGCACGTGTAGAGTGGCCACGTCTTCATTCTCCTTCTCGAAGCCCAGAGGCTCCGGGGATCTAGAGAAGAATTCGTGGGGGTAGTTCCGGTAGTACTGGGAGATGGGGTCGTTTCCCAGAATCTGCACAACGTAGCCTGTCTGGCCGCGTCGGCCGACTCTGCCTATGCGCTGTAGGTACCTGCTGTACGAGGGCGGGATTGAGGCAAGCACGGCGGCGTCGATATCGCCTATATCTATTCCGAGCTCCAAGGTGGGGGTGGATATGACGACGTCTACCTCGCCTCTTTTAAAGGCCTCTTCCACCGCCTTACGCTCCTCGGGGTCTAGGCCAGCGCGGTGTACAGCTACTCTATCTCCCCAGCCGCTTATTTTCAGCGCGCGGTATATAATCTCGCTGTAGCGGTGGCTGTCGGTGAACACCAGACACTTCATGCCCTGCTCTATACATAACGCCGCCAGCCGCGCCGCCTCAGCCCACTTAGATCTAAAACGGGGCCTCGCCAGCACCTGCACAAGCCTCCCGCGCCTCCCCAAAGGCCCCCACACCACGTTCACCCTGTCGCTGTCGAAAAGAGCCTGGGCGAACTCGGCGGGGTTCCCCACGGTGGCGCTTGTCGCTATAAACACCGGCTTCACGAACCTCCTCACCCTACGGAGGAGGTAGTACATGTGCGAGCCGAAAACCCCTGTGTATACGTGGAAGTCGTCGAGAACGACGTAGCGGACTCTCCTCAGCATCTCTCTAAACCTCGCCACGTGCATCAAGGCCTGGCTCACCATGTCGGGGTTGCTTATGACGACGTGGGGAGGCATCTCGTAGAGAAGGCGCCTCTCCCTCGGGGGCGTGTCTCCGTCGTACACCATAACCCTCACCCCCAGCCTATCTCCGTACCTCCTCAGCCTCGCCAGCTGATCCCTGGCCAGGGCTTTGGTGGGGTAAAGCACAAGGGCGACGGGTCCGCCCAACGCCTCCATGGAGGCTTCGAGAATTGGGATTAGGAAGGCCTCTGTCTTCCCCATGCCAGTGCCGGCCACCACGACTGTGTCCCTCCCCGATCTAATGCTCTGCACCGCGTCGTATTGATACCTGTATAGGCTGGAGATGCCGAGAGAAGAAAACACGTCTGCCACCTCCCTCCTCGCCACGTCCCCGACGCGGCAACACACCTCGGGGGTCTCAGCGTCGTCTGTTTTTATATACACCACCTCCCTGCCAGGATCCCCGAGCAACGCCTCTAGAAAACCCACGCCTCTACCTGCGGATGGCGTATAAAAACAGGACGGCGACGTCCAGCGCCATGACCAGGGGAATTACGTGCAGTGCCGAGTAGCCCATGGACTCAACCAGCGCACCCCCGGCGATGGGGCCTATTATTGACCCCAGATCCCAGCCCATGGTGTATATCGAGCTCGACAGCCCCGCCCTCTTGCTACCGGAGAGGGCGAGTATCTGGTACGTCACCACCACCGCGCCCTGCCCAAGGCCGTACACGGCTCCGGAGATTGCAAAAGCCAGGGGATCCTCAGCATAGGTGGCCAGCCACATCCCCACCAGGGTCACCGCCGTGGCCACAGCCGCGGTCACTGGATTCACTAGCCCCGCCTTCATTAAGAAAGCCCGGGGGAGAAGACTTACTAGCGCTGCAACAGAGGTGAAGAGCCCCCAGTAGGTGAGAGGCAGACCGTGATCTCTAAGCTTAACTGGTATAAAGGTGGAAATGCTCATGTAAGCCGTAGCGTAGAGAGTAAGGAGAGCCATGAAGAGAAACACACGGCTCTCCACTCTGAGGCCCGGCTCCCGAGAGCCCCCGCCCGCGGCTCCGCCTGTCCCCCTAACCAAGACCCAGTTGGCCGCATGTATCGCCAGGGCGGTTGTGAAGGACAGCTTGGCGCCCCCCACGTCGTATATTGCGGAGCCCGCTAAGGGGCCCAGAACTTTGCCGACGCCGACAGCCAGCGAGCGGGCTGCGATGGCCCTCGCCCCCTCTACCGCCGACAGCGCTATAGACATGGGGAGGAACGTGGCGATGGCTAGCCCGTGGAACACCCTCCCCACCTGCACCCACCCCGGGCTTCCCAATAGGTACATGAGTTGCGCCGCCACCGCCAGGGTGACTCCGATGCTCATGAGCCTTGTGTAGCCTACCCTTTCGCCTAGAAACCCGCTGAGGGGGCGGGCCACTATCGACACGAAAAACGCCGTCGACACAACCGCGCCTATCACCGACTCGCTCTGCACCCCCAAGTCGCGGAGATACGGCGGGATTGCTACAATAGCCACTTCATTAGCAGTGAAAAAGAGAAGCGTAGCGAGGTTTATAGACTTCAAAGCTTGTACTTCGTAACCTCTCTAAGGAATTTCTTCCTCTCCTCCCTGTCGCTCTCGGCTTCTACGCCGAGCGGCGAGTGGCCGTCCACGACGCCTACAACGCCCCGCCTCTCGGGCTCCACCTCGGCGACAATAATCTTTAGGGGGTTCGCCGTGGCCGCGTAAATCCTGACAACCTCCTGCACGTTTTTAACGGCGTTCAGAACGTTAATCGGCCAAGCGTTTCGTATGTATACAACAAATACGTGTCCCGCCGCTATTTTCCTACATACATCAATAGCTAGGCTTCTCAACTCTTCGTCGTTGCCTTCGTGTCTAATAAGCCGCTTCCCAGACGCTTCGCAAAACGCGATGCCGAATTTAATCCCGGGAACGGATGTGACGAGAGCCTCGTATAGATCCTCGACGGTCTTAATGAAGTGCGCATGTCCCACAATTACGTTAGTGCCCTGGGGTATGGGGACTTCAATTACATCGAACTTAATCGACATACTCCTACTTAAACCACGCGTTTTTATCTATAAACCCCGTAGCGCCACGCCGATGCCAGCCCACTGCGCTGTTGTGAGAAAGAGAGGCAGGTAGACACAACACACCTAGACACATCACCTCGCCGCTACCGTGGCTCCCCTGCCTTACTAAGTAGTCTATTTAAATAGGGAATTAGATTTTTATACCAAAACGAAGGATAAAGTTGATGGAGTCAACACAGGTGGTGCAGGTCTTGAGGGACAGGGGGTACAGGGTGACTCCTCAGAGAATTGAAGTTATAAATATTGTACTTGAGAAGCTGGCGAAGAGGGAGCACCCCACGTTTAACGACATCCTGAATGAGGTTAAGCAGAAGATGCCCTCCATAAGCGCGAGTACAGTGTACTCCATACTTAGGCTCCTCGAAGACTCGGGACTTGTGGTGTCTTTTGAACACAACGGCAGGACGTACTACGACAGCGTGTCGCCGCATATAAACGTGGTATGTGTAAATTCCGACAAGGTTATTGACATAGTAGACGACAGCATTGTTAATCTACTGAGGGAGAGGGGGGTCCAGCCCTTGGCGATTACTGTCAAGGCCCTCTGCGCCGGGCAATAAATCAGCTGTGGATTCAACTATCACGGCTCATCGGCGCGGTTTACTTCATCACCGCCTCTGACCTTCGCCACACGCTTTAAATCAATTGATATATAGATCTACTTATATGGCCTCGATGTACGATTTCCTCGTGGTAGGGGCGGGGATCGTCGGCATGGCCACCGCCTACCACCTACAGCGCCTCTCCCCTAGCTCCAAAATCCTCGTAGTGGATCAATACGCCGGGGCGGGCATGGGCGACACGGCGAAGTCCGCCGCGGCCTTTAGAACAGCCTTTACGTCATGGATCAACCGCGTGCTTGCGAAGACCAGCGTGGACTTCTACCGAAAGGTTCAAGAGAGTGGCGTGGATCTGGGCATGAGGTTTGTGGGCTATTTATTCATGGTTCCCGAGGACAGCGTAGGGTTGATGCAGAGAGTTGCCGGCGAGTTGAGAGAAATGGGCGTAGCTGTGGAGATATACAAGGAACTCAGCGCGCCGGTGAGGTTTAGAGTGTCGGGCGACGAGGAGGCGAGGGAAATGGAGTTGCCAGACATCGCCTTTGGGCTGTTAGTAAAGGAGGCGGGGATTATGGATCCAGAGAAGCTGGTGAGGTTCTACTACGAGGAGTACGTGAAAGGCGGGGGCGAGGTTCTGTTCAACACGAAGGTGGAGACTGTGCTCTTCTCGCCTAGGAAGCCCCTCGGCATACCCGGAGAGCCCTTCACGTGGCAGGCGGTGAGGGCCTCCGGCGTCGAGACGTCGGCGGGGGTGATTGAGGCAAGGAACGTGATAATAGCTACCGGGGCGTGGACCGAGAGGTTGATGGACGCCATGGGGTTCGGCCTCCCTCTGAAGCCGAGGAAGAGACAAGTCTTCGTGGTTAGGGCAGACGGCGAGATGGGTAGATTGCTCCATATGGGGCTGGCGGATAGGGACTACGGCCCCATGATCATTCTACCAAAAGGCGTCTACCTCAGGCCGGAGCCTAGCGAGGGTACCTTCTGGATCGGCGTGGCTGACAGGAGGCCCTTCCGGTTTGAGGAGACGCCGGAGGCCGAGGAGCCTCTGTGGCGCTTCGGCATATACCCAGTGTTGACGAAGTACGTCCCCGCGGCGGAGGGGAGATCGCCTCAAAACGCGTGGGCGGGGCACTACGACGAGAATGTCGTCGACTACCAGCCGGTGGTGGATAGACTCGCCGAGGGGCTCTACGTCGCCGCCGGGACAAGCGGCTCGGGGATAATGAAGGCAGACGCCATAGGCAGAATTGCGGCGCACCTCGCGCTTGGACATGAGCGGGCCGAGCTCTACGGCGGCACGGTGGTGGACAGCAACGTCCTGAGACACAATAGGTGTTTCGAGGAAGAGCGCCTGGTGATATAGAGCATTGGAGATGTTGGGTGGTGGGATAGAAAAGGAGCTCTTGAAGTGGCTTGAACTGGCGCGTAGGAGTGGGAAGAGGGGCTGGGTCCTTGTTAGAGACGGGAAGATTCTAGGCGTGTTTAAAGATCGTAAAGATGCGATAGTAGCCGCAAAGGAGCCGGGCATATATCTTTTGGCATTTGTTGATTAGATTTATCGCGGTAAGCTAATACTCAACATTTTATATCGACTAAACCTGTATGTGGTATGAAGCTACATGAGTATGAGGCTAAGGAATTGTTTTCAAAATACGGGGTTAGAATCCCGCCGGGCAGGGTTGCGACAACGCCTGAGGAAGTCCGTAGAATCGCCAGCGAGCTGGGACTGCCTGTTGTTCTCAAGGCGCAGGTCGTGGTGGCGGGGAGGGGCAAAGCCGGCGGTATAAAGACGGCGAACACGCCGGAGGAGGCGTACGAGCTTTCACAGAAGATGTTTGGTATGAATATCAAGGGGCTTACTGTGAAGAAAATCTACGTCACGAAATACGTCGAGGTGAGTAGGGAGATGTATCTATCACTGATTATTGACAGAGCTACGCGTAGATATCTGTTTCTTGCGTCGCCAATAGGCGGCGTGGATATTGAAGAGATTGCCAAAACCGCCCCTGAAAAGATTAAGCGGGTCTACGTGGATCCCTTTGTGGGGCTGAGGGACTACCACGTAAGAGCTATAGTGTCTTGGCTCGGCTTCCAGCAGGGCACCCCCCAGTGGCAACAAGCGGCGTCTATCGTAAATGCCATGTATAGAATAATGGTGGACTACGACGCCGAGCTGGTAGAGAGCAACCCGCTGGCGCTTACAAAAGACGGCGACGTCATACCCCTCGACGCCAGGGTGATAGTCGACGACAATTCGCTGTATAGACACCCAGATTTAGAAAAAGCCCTGGAGGAGGATCCCCGAGACGTGACGGAGTTCGAGGCGTATGCGAAGAAAATCGGCTTCCACTACGTCGAGCTCGACGGAGATATAGGCATAATTGGGAACGGGGCCGGACTTACGATGTCCACCATGGACCTGGTGTACCACTTCGGCGGGAGACCGGCGAACTTCCTAGATATCGGCAGCGGGGCTAGCAGAGAGGTGGTGAGGGAGGCTGTCAAGGTGCTCCTCAACCACCCCAGGGTCAAGGTGATTTTTATAAATATCTTCGGCGGCATAACTAGGGCGGATGAGGTGGCCTGGGGAGTGAGGGACGTCCTCGCCCAGGCCGGCGGGGCCGGCAAGAAGATCGTTGTGAGGATGAAAGGCACCAACGAGGAGCTGGGCAGGGCCATACTTGCCGAGGTTGGAATTCCGCTCTTTGAAAACGCGGAGGAGGCCGCTAAAAAAGCCGTCGAGCTGGCGGGGGCATGACGGTGCTTGTGGGTCCCAACACTAGAGTAGTTGTCCAGGGCGCCACCGGGCGCGAGGGCTCTTTCCACCTCCAGCGGATGCTAGAATACGGCACAAAGGTGGTGGCCGGCGTCACGCCGGGTAAGGGAGGCTCCACTGTCCACGGCGTGCCGGTCTACGACACTGTGGAGGAGGCTGTGCGTAAACACGGAGCAAACGCCTCAGTCATCTTCGTACCTGCAAAATTCGCGGTCGATGCTCTGATGGAGGCTGTCGATGCTGGTGTCGAGCTCGCGGTGGTGATAACAGAGCACATACCTATGCACGACACGTTGCGTGCTGTGAATTACGCCAGGGCGAGGGGGGTGACCGTAATTGGGCCCAACTGTCCCGGGATAGTGGCGCCCCCCGTGCGGACAAAGATAGGCATAATGCCAAACAGCATATACCAAACCCCCGGCAAAATCGCCGCGGTGAGCAGATCGGGCACGTTGACCTACGAAATATCGTACCAGCTGGTGAGGGCAGGTTTTGGCATCAACATAGCGATAGGCGTGGGCGGCGATCCAATAGTAGGGCTCGACTTAATGGAGGCCACTCTCAAGGTGGCGGCCGACCCAGAGGTGGAGGGGATAGTTGTCATCGGCGAAGTAGGCGGCGATGCAGAGGAGAGGCTGGCGAAGCTATACGCAGAAGGCGCGATAAACAAGCCCATGGTGGCGTACGTAGCCGGCCGCACCGCCCCGCCAGGTAAGCGCATGGGACATGCAGGGGCCATCGTCATGTTGGGCTCCGGAGACGCCAAGAGCAAAATCGAGGCGTTTAGATCAGCCGGCGTGCCAGTTGCCGAGACGCCATTTGAAGTGCCTCAGTTACTAGCGAAGCTACTAAAGAAGTAGTGCGGTGCCAAATCTGCGGATACGAAGAAGCCGAGCGCAGATGTCCAAGATGCGGCCGCTGGGCGTGTCGCCATGACTGGGCCGGCGAGCACTGCGCCGCGTGTGAGGCGACGCTTTGCAGAATCTGCCGCCGAAACTTTTCAATAGCTACTTGCATAGTCTGCGGCAGAGCGGTTTGCGAAAAGTGTAGCGTCCGCAGGGGGCTCGGCAGGGTATGTATTAACTGCCTAGGGACTTCAAACTAGCGGCGCTATATATATAAATTAAGTTTATATAGGGATTTTAACGAATATGGCAGTATGAATATCGAACAGCTCGTCTCCTCCCGTACACAGTTTATGACTGCGAGCGAGATTAGGGAGCTCTTGAGGTGGGCCACGGCTGACGTCATATCTTTTGGAGGGGGGATGCCTGACCCCTCCACCTTCCCTGTTGAGGATATTGCCAAAATCGTCGCCTACGTTCTCGAGGCGTATCCGCACAGAGCGTTGCAGTACGGCCCCACCGAGGGCGTCCTTGAGCTACGCCAGGAGATTGCCAAGTTCAGCGAGTCTTTCAGGGGGATCAAGACCAGGCCTGAGAACA
>NZ_JBMFKV010000002.1:0-43386 GCF_049971835.1 Pyrobaculum sp. | reverse complement strand
CCGCACAGAGAGCAACAGCTCAAGAGTATTGATATGTTGCTCAGTAGCTGGCTACAGGAGCCGGGGCATCACTACCCCAGGGCGACTCTATTAGGCAGGCCAGGCACTGGCAAAACTGTTACGATACGAAAACTCTGGGAGATATATAAAGAGAGATCTAAAGCGCGTTTTGTTTACATAAATGGATTTATCTACAGAAACTTCACTACTATAGTAGGCGAGATAGCGAGATCGCTGGAAATTCCGTTTCCGCGCCGTGGCTTAAGTAGAGACGAATTCCTAGCCCTCTTAATTGAACATCTACGTGAACGAGATCTCTACATGTTCCTAGTCCTAGACGACGCCTTTAACCTAGCCCCCGACATATTATCCACATTCATTAGGCTGGGACAGGAGGTTGATAAATTGGGCGCGTTTAGAATAGCTCTCATCGTCGTGGGGCACAACGACACTGTTCTCAACAACCTAGATCCATCGACTCGTGGAATAATGGGGAAGTACGTAATACGCTTCCCCCCATACACTAAGGAACAAATCTTCAGCATATTACTTGACAGAGCCAGGGCGGGTCTCGCAGAGGGTTCCTACAGCGAAGACATCCTCCAGATGATAGCCGACATCACAGGCGCCCAGAGTCCGCTTGATACAAATAGAGGCGACGCCAGACTTGCCATAGACATCCTCTACAGAGCTGCATACGCCGCGCAACAGAACGGAAGGAGACAAATAACACCAGAAGACGTCAGAAGATCGTCGAAAGAGGTGCTCTTTGGCATATCCGAAGAGGTGCTCGTCGGCCTGCCTCTCCATGAAAAACTTTTCCTACTTGCCATAGTTAGGTCGCTAAAAATCTCTCATATGCCATATGTAACATTTGGCGAAGCAGAGGAGGCCTATAAAATAGCCTGCGAGGAATATGGAGAGAAGCCAAGAGTACACAGCCAGCTTTGGACCTACCTCAATGATCTAAGAGAAAAAGGTATAATTGAAACTAGGCAAAATAAGAGGGGAGAGGGCGTGCGGGGGCGCACAACGCTCATATCAATAGGAACCGAGCCGCTCGATACGCTTGAGTCGGTGCTCGCCAAACTAATAAGAGAGGAACTTAGATGATCGAGGAGGTCCTAGGCGCGCCGCTACGCATACGTATACTCCTGGCGCTCTGGAAGTGGGGTGAGGTAAACATGACCGAACTCGCCCACATTCTAAACACCAACTACAACCAGCTAGCCCTCCACTTGAAACTCCTCGTCGACTACGGATTAGTTGAGGAGAAGCGCATCGGACGCGCTAGACTAGTAAAGCTACGAGACGCAGAACCCATCCACTCTCTACTCCAAGCACTGGCATTAGCAGACGAAGAACTCACAAAAAAGACAAATATAGAGAGTTCAGAAAAGCCGCCAAATTGATGGATGTGTCAAGCGATTTACGTTTGGCAAACACGTCGTGAGACATGATACCTCCTCAAGCGTCCCCGGGGCTCGGGGCCCGAGGCGCCTTCGGTCCCACAGGGCAGGTCGCCAGGTGACTTGACATCGCCCTTTCTGCAGATGCGTATTAGGCACAGCAACTGCTCCCAGAGCCCCCGCGGGGGCAAGGGCGCCTGCATAGCCTCCCTTTTCTCTGTTAAGCTTGTATATGTCTTGGTGTTTAGGCTACTCCGCGTAGGCTTTTGGAGGTAGCATACTGAGCACAAAATGTTATATTTGTATTGTGGAGAGAACACGGCGTGGGGGCCCGTTTCGAGCGTTACGTGTTAGATCTACTACCCGCGATTGGGCTGATTCCCAAAGCTACGCGTTTTAAGGTGTATCGAGAGGGGGTGGAGGTAGGCGAGGTGGACATAATCGCCGTCGACGAGAAGGGCAATACCTACGCCATTGAGGTAAAGGCCGGGAGGGTAGACATCAGCGGGATAAGACAGGCGTATGTGAACGCCAAAATACTCGGCGCCAGGCCCTTGGTGATAGCCAGGGGCTACGCAGATGACGGAGCTAGACAGCTAGCAAAAGAACTCGGCGTCGAGGTAGTCCTACTGCCTGACTACATATTTTTATCAATTGACGACTTGTACACAGCCCTCACAAGCGCGTTGGCTAGGTTCATAGCGACAATCCTGGCGGTGTACATAACCCTAGGGGAGAAGGAAATCGAAGCCATTAAAGAGTGTAGAGATCTACAATGTATATGCGAAAAAGTAGACTGCGAATCTCTATTTCAGAAACTGCCCAGAGAGGCTAAGAACGCCGAGGTGATTTTGCTGGCTATTGAGCTTCGTAGGTGGCTACCAATTCTATGCTCGGCACCCAAATAAAGAGGAATAGATATTTAGGAGACGCGACACACGTCCATGGAGCCGCTAGTGTCAGAAATTAGACAAAAATTCCAGCCTAGGCTAAAGCCAATTGAATGGAGGGGGGATAGGCTGGTGCTCCTAGACCAGAGAATACTACCCTTCGAGACTAGGTACATAGAGGCAAAGACCGTGGAGGATGTAGCTCACGCGATCCGCGACATGGCTGTTAGAGGCGCGCCGGCCATTGGCATAACAGCGGCCTTCGGCATGGTCTTAGCCCTGGTAGAGAAGACACCCAGTAATACGCAAGAGGCGTTAAAGATCTTGGCGGCGGCTAGGGAAATCTTATCTAAAACCAGGCCCACCGCGGTGAACCTCTTCTGGGCACTTGACAGGATGTATAACAAGGCTGTGGAACTCACATCGTCCACGTCCTCGGTTAGGGAGCTCAGAGATGGGCTAGAAAAAGAGGCTGTGAAGATATTTGAAGAAGAGCTTGAGGCCGAGATAAGAATGGGGTTGTACGGAGCCGAGCTCTTAGAAGACGGCGACACAGTCTTGACTATATGTAACGCAGGGGGCCTCGCGACGGGCACAGGCCTAGGCACGGCGACGGCGCCTATATACATCGCGTCGATGCTTGGGAAGAGGGTATCTGTCATCGCCCCCGAGACAAGGCCGTGGCAACAAGGCGCGAGGCTGACAGTGTACGAACTCACGCAGAACGGGATACGCACCACCTTAATTGCAGATACAGCGGTGGGGCTTGTGATGTATAGACGACTAGTGGACATAGTAATGGTGGGCGCAGATCGGATACTACTAGATGGCCACGTGTTTAACAAAATAGGCACACTTAACGAGGCTGTCCTTGCTCACGAATTCGGCATCCCCTTCTACGTCTTAGCGCCGACCAGCACAATAGATACACGGAGCAGAGTTGAGGATGTTAAGATAGAGGAGAGGAGCCCCGACGAAGTCCGCACCGTAAGGACCGCTCAAGGCAGTGTATATGTCACTCTAAAAGAGGTCGCAGTCTACAACCCCGTGTTTGACGTCACGCCCCCAAAATACATAACTGGAATAATCACCGAGAAGGGCGTAGCGACACACCCACTGTCCATAAA
Organism: Pyrobaculum sp.; assembly: GCF_049971835.1. Lineage (NCBI taxonomy): Archaea > Thermoproteati > Thermoproteota > Thermoprotei > Thermoproteales > Thermoproteaceae > Pyrobaculum > Pyrobaculum sp. The sequence continues at coordinate 39,960 of NZ_JBMFKV010000002.1, read as the reverse complement.
CTTACGCAAATTGCTAAACAAGACATAGCCAGTAGACTTAACTATACGTCTAATATATTTATAAGTAGAATGTCCCATAAGTGTTCTAGACAAAGATGAAAAATTTAAAAAACATGTGATTTCAAGATTTCGGATGCGGTTAGAAATCATAGAAAGAAAACTTGTCGAAGCTTTAATTATACTATTAATAAATGCAAAAGGAAAAGTAGTCAGTATAAGGGCGACATCGCTGGCAAAAATAGCTGGTTTTGGGAACGACCACAGTGCCATACTAAAAGCCGCGAGGTTTCTACAAAAACTTTCAAAATACCAATTCATCAGAGTCGCTACTGAAACTAAGCGCAACAAGACCTACCGCTACTTAGTTAAAACAGACGACGAGCTGTGGCAACTAGTGCGCAAAGATCCCGAAAGAGCAAAAGAGATCATAATAAAACTCATTTCAAAATAGATGAATTTTTATGGAATTGAAATTGACGAACTTTTATATAAACACTTCCTAGAATTCCTCAGCGACTCTGAAATAGATGCGCTCTTCCGCTCTATTACAACTCCACCACCACGCTACTATATACGTGTAAACACGCATATAACCACTCCCCAAGAACTGATAAAGAGACTTAACTCACGTGGGCTCGTCGCCTATAGAGACGAGCACTTCCACGACGCAATCTGGCTCCCGGTAGAGGGGCCCTTTAAGATCCCCCCAGCGAGGAAGATTGTAGTAGTCGACAAGAAAGCCGCGGAGAGCATTATGCTAGGCGCAGATCTCTACGCCCCGGCCATAGTAAAAACAGACCGCGTACTAAAAGGAGACGAGGTGAATATAGTCTCCGACAACGGCGTTGTGGTAGCCTTTGGCTCCGCAGTAGTTGACAGCGACGAAGCGCTGAGGACAAGGAGGGGGCTCTACATCAAGGTGGAGAAATCGCTGTACCGCACGCCGAAGCTTAGAAATCTCCCCGAATACGACGGCGGGCTTTTCTACAGCCAGAGCCTTCCTGCCATAGCTGTTGGCCACGTGGCACGCAGATTTGCCCGCCTAGACGCCGCTGATCTAAACGCGGCCCCCGGCGGAAAAGCAACACACCTAGCACAGAGCGGTCTCAGAGTGGTGGCTGTAGATAGATCTCAACCAAAGATAGCTAGGTTAAAAAACGAGATATCGAGATTGAAACTAGATTTCTTTATCGACGTAGTGATGCACGATAGTAGGTACCTAGATAGAGACTTTCCAAGACTTAAGACAAGCATAGCGTTGGTAGATCCGCCTTGTAGCGACATAGGTGTACGCCCAAAAATATACCACAGAGTTACCTACAGCGCTGTGAAAAACCTGGCTAGGTACCAGATACAGTTCTTGAAAACAGCGTTGAAAATCGCCCCCTTTGTAATATACTCAACATGCACACTAACCTACCTAGAAAATGAGGGGGTGGTTATGAGGGCAGGCGGCGAAGTTGTAGACGCTGAGCTTAATATAGGCGCCCCGGGGTGGGGTTGCCCCAGTTGCCGTCGATTTCTACCGCATATACACAACACGCCCGGGTTCTTCATAGCGCTACTGAAAAGCCCTAGGAGAGAGCCTTAAGCGTCTTTGACACATAGACATCGCACTGCTTCTTAAAAGAGCAGAAGTTACACGCAGAGGGGCTTTCCCCCCTCAGTCTCTTCTCAACAACCTTACATAAATTCTTTACATAATACTGAGGAAAGCAGTCTTTGCATATAAATATATTTCCATATATGTATGCAATATTTTTAAAATTAACTTCTCGCCCACATACAGTACAGAACGGCATGGAGATACCTAATCAAGCATTTAAAAGCATGATCTAGTGTATTAGTGTTCCGCCCCTACTCCATATACGAAGGCACATACCTAGTTAAACTAGCCAGAAAGGCCGTAGACACGTTTCTCACAACTGGTAGAGTCGAAATACCAAATGACCCCCCGCCTAAGCTTCTCGGCGACAACTATGGAGTATTCACAACAATAGAAACTATCCATGGCGAGAAATATGAACTCCGGGGCTGTATAGGCTATCCAGAGGGGTATAGAAACACGCTGTACGCCACGATATACAGCGCCATCGGAGCCTGTTGCCAAGATCCTAGATTCCCAGCCATGAAGAGAGAAGAGCTTGGCTCTGTAATTTTCGAGATTAGTATTCTAAGCCCATTGACGTACGTCGAGGCGGATCCCCGGAAACTACCTGAAGTGGTGCAGGTGGGGCGCCACGGCCTAGTAGTGAAGAGAGGCCCCTACTCAGGCCTCCTACTCCCACAAGTGGCGGTAGAGGAGTGCTGGAGCCCGGAGGAGTTTTTGATACACACATGCATCAAGGCTTGGCTCTCCGGCGACTGCTGGCTCGACAGAAAGACAAAACTCTACATATACGAGGCACAGATATTCCGCGAGAGAGCCCCCGGCGGAGAGGTTTATGAACGTGACTTAGTGGCCGAGGCGGCTAGGTGTAGTCAAGAAACTCGCCCAGGAAACGTAACGTGAGATAGTCCAGATGCTGGGTCCCAGCCGCCACTAGCTTTTTCCCGCCCCTCTTCACTACATATATATACAAATCGCCATGTTTTGCCTGCAGAAGCTCCACGTCCAGATCCTCATACCTATTGACAAACACAGGCTTCTCTCCCAGCTCCTTTTCACCAAGCTTTACATAGGTAAACCCCAACAAGTCCTTAAGCTCCTCAAGTGAGGACGGAATATATCCAACTCTGCCATATGGAGGTATCACCTTATCCAGCCTCTCCTTCAACTCCCCCAACTGCTTAACTATCTCCTGTTCGCCCGGGGTGAACCTCATCCCCTCGTACCTCACCCCCTCTGGAGGGGGCGGGGGCTGTCTTCTAGCCAGGAAGAATATAATAAACGCAAGCACACCTACCGCCGCAACCAGAAGTGAAACTTCTACCAACTGGAGGTACATACCACATTGGTGTCTGCAGATATATAATAGTTACAATTATTTTTGCCGCGATCCGTAAGGGCATCTCTTCACACGTCAGAAGACCCTTAGCTCTTCACCCGGCTCAACTCAAGCAACCCCTTATTTATTTTACGTCTCTAAAGAGTGTTTCTTTGTCTTAATAATAGCCCTACCAAGTCTGTGCAAGTTACCTAGGAAGATCATAACTAGTCCAAGAGCCACTAGCTCAGGCTCGTTGCCTACGACCCCCATCGCTAGGACAAAACCGCCATATATCGCCAGCATCAATATAAACATAACCTACGCTTTACACAACAATATAAAACCTATAAATAGGCTTGCGCATTTACGTACACGTCTAGGATCTTTTAGCACTGAACCGGCTCCACCTTCAGAGTATCTCCTAGAATCTCGACAACACGTATCCGGCACCCTCTTCTCACTGGTACGCCGGAGACGGCCTTCCAATATTCGCCAAAAACCTTCACAAACCCGGGGCTGTCAGGTCCCAAGTCGTCAATAGCGACGCCCTCGACTCCTTTAAGACTAGTTAAAATTTCGGAAGGAGGTCTCTGTCTATGCACAGCTACAACCTTATAAACTATAAACACTATAAATCCAACAAGTATTGCTATGTTTATGTAGAGGCCTATCTGGATAAGCCACCAATCTCTAATATGGATTAACTCGCCGCTGAATAAATTAGCTGGATACGCCGAGAGAAAGCCAATTATTAGGAGCACGGCGCCTACCCCAGCCACCGCCCCGTGTGCCGACATACCCATCAACACCTCCGCCATTATCAATACCGCGCCCATGATAATCAAGGCTAGGCCCAGCCAGGCGGTGGGGAGGAAGGAAAACATAGAGATCACAAGTAGAATAATTGCAGCCGCCACCGCTATTGGGTGGCCTGTCAAGAAGGCGGCTAGCAACAACAGGAACGCCAGTAGAGACAAGACGCTGGACACAACGGGGTCGCTAATCCACATCTGCAGGGACTCCGTAAGCGTGGGTTTGACATACCTCAATTCGGCGCCAGCTATCACCAGCTCGGTTTTTTGATTCCGCAGAAGCACCGCGCTTCCATTAATCTTCTTCAGCAAGTCGCCTATATCCACTGCCACTACGTCAATTACCCTGTATTTCAAAGCATCCTCAGCGCCTAGATTCACGTTCCGAGTTATGCACAACCTGGCGAAAGTCCCATTTCTGCCATATGACTTAGACACAGTCTCTAGATATCCTATCAAGGCGTTGAGAGTCTTCGACTCGTTAATAGGCGTGCCGCCGGCTATAGGCTGACAAGATCCAATAACGGTGTGGGGCGCCATGGCGGCTATATGCGTCGACATAAGGATGTAGGTCCCCGCAGACCAGGCATAGCTGTAATCTGGATATACATAGCCAACGACGGGGACAGGGGAGTTCCCAATCTCCTTCATAATCTGAAGCGTGGGATCCGCCAAGCCGCCCGGCGTAGATAATAGGAGAAGCACCAGCCCGTTGTGTTGCGTCGCTAGGGATATCGCCCTCTGTATCTGCGAAAGAGTATAGGGCCCTATGACGTTGTTAATCTCAACTACATATACGGACGACGCCACGTAGGCCTGCGAGAAGACAACTAGTAAGAGGAGGAAGAGGGCCCCTTTCCTCATTTCTGTTCTTTTTTACCAAGCGCAAGCGGCAGGGCGACGTACTCCATAGTCGGCGGCGTTACAATTATCAGGTTGTGCTCCCGGGCTATTTCGATTAGCGCATCTATCATCCTTAGTTGCACGGCCGTGGGGTTTTGAGAGTATCTCTCGGCGGCTTCTAGGTATATCTTGCTCGCCTCATACTCGGCAGATGCAAGCGTAATTTTCGCACGCCTCACCCTCTCCGCCTCCGCCTGGCTTGCCATTGCACGGAGCAACACCTCGGGCAACTTAATGTCCTTAATAGCGACAGCCGTCACTTTAATACCCCACGGAGTGACGTGTTCATCTACAATAGACGCTATTCTCTTGGCGATCTCGTCTCTATGCGTGAGAAGTGTGTCGAGATCCACCATACCCACGACGTCGCGTAGAGTCGACGCGGCGAAGATAGCCACTGCAGGTATGTGATTTCGCACTGTTAGGGCTGTTTTTAACGCGTCGATGACCCTGAGATATATTGCGGCGTCTATAGTAACCTCTACGTTATCTTTCGTCAAGGCTTTCTGCGAAGGGACATCAACTACCTCAATTCTCAAATCGTAACGTATAATATTTTCAATTATGGGAATTATGAAGACGAGACCGGGCCCCACCACCCCCACCACGCGGCCAAGTCTAAACTTCACCGCCCTTTGGTATTCCGGGATTATTCTAATAGCAGATGAGAGAATGGCGACCAGGACTATAATAGCAAAGAGGACTAGTATTGCAAAAGCAACTTGTTCCACAACTTGAAGTATCATAGTCATGCATACGAACCGAGTATAAAAGTTTAGGTCTAATCAATAAAACTTTTTAAACCACTCTCCCATCTGGTGTTTGATGAGGTGTTAACGGGGACGGGCTGAGTATGATGTCAATTCCGCGCTACCGAATTCAGATGCGAGAAGTCTCTTCATCAAATCCGCCAGTCCTGGAGTCATCAACTTTATATAAGATCCTATACAGAGGATTTTATGCTAAAATTCGACGAGATTTTAAAAAAGCTCGAAGAAGTAGATAGGGTTATAAAAGATGTAGATAATATAAAAAAAGAAATACTACAAAGTATAGATATAATCTCCAGAAAATATTCTGAGGAAGTAACAAAAAAAATCGAGGGAATTGTTACAAATACAGTATCAGAGTATAGGGCGAGGGCACTTGACGAGGCGAAAAAAGAGGCGGAGAAAATAAATCGCGAAGCCGAGGAGAAGGCTAGAATTGTTGAGTCTAGATATAGGGATAGAAAAGAGATTATAGTCAAACGCGCTCTTGAAATTCTCAATATATGAGTGAGGTCATTAGGAGACCCTACCTGGGGCCTAGGGTACGGGGGTTGCGTACAAGAGAGCTTCCAAGAGACAAACTTATTTCATTGATCTATGCAAATACCTTAGATGAATTTCTAAATATACTAAAAACAACTACGTATAATATAACACTAGATAAGCTTAGTCGTGATAACTTAATCGATTTTCGGAGAGCTTTAGTAAGGACATATCTAGAGAAGGTGAAGTCGATCTTTTTAGGATCTGGAAGCGATGCCAAGTCTGTTATTCTCTCCTCGTTGAAGTTTTTCGAATACGAGAACATTAGAAACCTTGCCATCGCTGTGAAGGCCGGAAAGAATCCCGAAGACTTCATACTCTGGGAACCACTGGAATTTACTAGGAGACGTTACGTAGTTGCTAGTCTTCTTGGCGCCAGAGGCATAGAAGAAATTGGGGAGAGGTTAAGGCAGATAAGACACCCGGCTTATAAAGCTTTTGAATTGGCGGCGAAATACGGCGAGGATAAGCTAAGTATTTTCCTAGATAGGCAGTGGGTTGAGGATTTCTCAACATCTCACATAGCAGAGAAAGACAAAACGTTAAACGCATTTACGACGGATTTAAAAGAGTACATCAATACACTAATAGCGTTGAGAGCCAGGCTGTGGGGGCTGACAGAGGAGTTAGGCGAATTACTGATAGGGAAGCCGTCTCCCATAGTTCAATCAGCTGTAAGAGATCCACCTACACGTTTCCTAGATATTGCAAATACAGCGCCCTGGGGGAAGATACTAGTCGACATGGTGGCCGAGGCGCCCACACTTGAGAACATCGTGATAGCAATGGACAATATATACCCCGCTTATGTCAAGCAACTGTCGAATATATACACTGCAAAGTTCTCTGAGTTTTCTCTAGGCGCCCTCGCGGCGCATATTGAATACTTGAGAGCAGAAGTTATGACATTGATTAGAGTAGCGTCTTTATTGGCTGAGGGGGTACCCGCAGAAAAAAGACGAAAAATTTTTGAGCCATTAACAAGATAGTTAACTTATACTAGCAGTAAGCTAATCAATAGCCCGTAGATCGCTATTGCCTCTGCCAGCGCCACGAATATCAGATACCATACCCTCTCCTGTGGCCTCTCTACTAAAGCAGAAATGGCAGCGGCGCCGGCAATGCCCACTCCTATACCAGCGCCAAGCCCCGCCAGTCCAACGGCAATGCCTGCTCCTATGTACCTCTCACCACCTGTAGCTTGTGCAGATACCAACGTTGCGATTAACATAAGCGCTATAGCCGCTTTGGGTTTCATAGGCGATTAACTTTTTAGGTTTTTAAATATTGATGTAACTCCTCTATCTTTTTATCGATGGTAAGTATTAGATCTTTCGTATCTTCCTTTACTCTATTAATAATAATCTCTATTTCTTTATCTATAAGTTCTCTAATAATAACATTGAGATCTTTTATGGACATGATGTTTCTAAACTAACGGGTTTTTAAGTATATGCTACAATTATCTTTCTCCTTATGAACTCCTCTCTCTCTCCCTCTTCCAAGGCTAGCCGTATGTATTGCATATTGTCCTTAATCCGCGGAATTATTACATAATCAATAGCATTAATCATTCTTTGATACTCTCTAACTCTGTTTAAAAGAGTGTAGAAGAGAGTTTCTTTTTCTGCAAATTCTATTAATTTCTGTAAAAGTTCGCGCATATTGACTAAAGCAACGTCCAGCTCGGCGGCTTCTGTTGCTATGCTGTACGTTGGGTAGGCTACATAGTCGCTGACCTGTAGCCCTATGTGCGTGCCTCTGTTCACCAACTCGACCTTCACAGTCTTGGGAGTTAACTCGGCGATGCTCTCTATTCTGTCAATCCCAGACTTCGCCACGGCGATTTTAAAATTATCCGCAACCTCGACAAACGCCTCAGCTATCTCGCGCCTAAGTCTCTCGAGGTCAAGCACAAGTGCCCTAATTCTCTGGACAGTGGAATTCCTCGCGTCTTCTAGCGTCTTTTTCATGCGCTGAAATAGGGCGAGTTGCCTCCTCAACCTTATCAACTCGAGTCTTGAGGGGGGAGGCCTAAACGACACGTCACGTTGCCTGTTACGTTTTTTAAGTATTGTAGCGCCGCCAGGTGTGAAAGAGACGTGGCGGCTGGTAAGGAGGGTAATTGAGGATGGAGATGTGGTGTTGGAAGTTGTAGATGCCAGAGATCCCGAGGCTACTAGGAGCAAAGAGGCTGAGGCGTTGGCGGAGAGGCTCGGCAAGAGGCTGTTGGTAGTGTTGAACAAGGCAGATCTTGTAAGTAGGGAGTTTTTGGAAAAGTGGAAGGCTTTTTTTGAGAATGCGGGGATGCGTGTTGTCTACATCAGTGCCAAATATAGGCGCGGCACACGAAAGCTGTTGGTAGCCATAAGAGAGCTGGCTCCTAGAATACCTGTCACGGTGGTTGTCGTCGGTTATCCCAACGTGGGTAAATCCACAATTATAAACTACCTAAAGGGGCGCTACGTGGCTCCCACTAGCCCCAAGCCTGGGTGGACCAGAGGCGAGCAGTTGGTCAGGGCAAAGAGTTGGCTGGTTGTGCTTGATACGCCCGGTATTGTAAAGACGCCGTCAACTGGCGACTTGGCGCTGGACGTAATTAGGGGGCTTGTTGACCCGGGCACAGTGGACGACCCAGTCCCCTACGCCTACGCCTTGCTTAAACGGGTATTGACGTACAACCCAAATGCTCTTAGGGAGACCTACGGCGTTGTCAGCGACGTAGAAAACGCGCTCGAGGAAATTGGGAGGGCGAAACACAAGTTGCTTAAAGGCGGGAGGGTGAATATAGACGAGGTAGCTCGTATAGTGCTGAGGGACTGGGTCACGGGGAAGCTGAGGTACTCACATCCGCCTCCTAATGTATAAATAGGGGGAGGTGGGGCGGAATGTGTTATTGATACTCGTCGCCGTTATCCTCAGCGCGCTGGTCGTGTTTTTAGAACCGGGGGCAACTCCTATCTACGCCACAGCCCCAGTAGATGTGAAAGACTATACGATTATAGTAAATAACATACCTGACAGATTTATTCAATTACCCCAATTATTATATATAATTATTTCGCTTATTTTATTATTAGTAACTTTTTATCTTGAATTTTTACTAAAAATATATATCGGTAGGTTGCCGAAAATAGTCGCAGTACTCTCGTTGCTGTATGCTATTCCTATTCCCTATATATACCTTGTGGGCTTTAAAGATGTGGTAATCGTGGTGAGTAACTACGCAAAGACCTTCTCGCTTCCAACTTATGGACTGGCCCTGCTCATAGCCGCGACGGAAAATTTGACAACTCCGAGAAAAAGGGCTAGAGTAATTGCGGATCTCTCGGTAACTGAAGAAAAGACTGAGAGGGGGGCGTGATTTACTGCTTCTTCTGTGGGAGGCCTCTGAATGTCTACAACATAGTTAAGATAAGGAGCGAATTATCGCTGGATTTATACGTCTACGCATGTGATGAGTGTCTATCTAAATACAGCGACTTGATCCTTGAAGTCGTTAAAAGAGGCGAGAAAACTCCCTATCTTCCAGGCGGGAATAACCGCTACGCCGCTAGAAATAAGACTGGCGTCGGTCGAGGTAACTACAATAGGCACGATAGATGGAGAAAAAGCAAGTAGCTTGTCTACGCATTTCGCAACTTTATTCAAGTGTCTCTGGGCCACCTCGGCCCATCTGCCGCCCCATTTCCACTTCTTCGCCTCTATGACAAAAGCCACTTCCCTACTCCACGCAATAATGTCGAACTCCGCGCCGCCGTCGCACTCCAGTCTCACATTTGAAGACGTGTTAAAGCCATATTCCGAGAAGACGTACCTTATGTATTCCTCGAATTCGTACCAGTTAAGCTTCTTGATGTAGCTAGACACAGGTATTCCCATTTTCAACGCCTTGTACAGTACATAGCTTCTGGTAAGTGGCTCGCCTCTGTCTAGGATGCCAAGCGCGGTTAGGCACTCGGCAGATGACTTGTCTCCTTCAAGAAAGCTCTTGACGGCGATCTCGCGTATACACATATATTAAGACAATGCGTTTGGTTAAAAAGTGATGAGGAGCGTCTATTGACGCCGGATGAAAGAGGTCCAAAGCGCTGATCTCGGCGCCATAATTTATATAGTGTCTTCGTGACGTAGCTGTGAACTGCCCCTCTGTACTCTACTGTGAACCCGAGGCAACGCGCGAGGAGGAGTTAAGCACAGATATCTTGGTGGTGGGCGGCGGCCTGGGCGGCTTGGCGGTTGCCCTCGAGTTAAAAAAGTACGGATACGAGCCTAGGGTAGTCTACGTAGGGCGCCTCGGCGGTCACCACATCCTAGGCGACGCCCCGCGTTTCTCAGATGACGTAGACGTAGAGACCTTCATAAACAAAGCCGGCAGTCTCGACGTATCCCAGGGGTTTTTCGATGGGATGTATCTATACAGCGGAGGGGTTAGGTACAGAATACGATATAGGCATCTAGTACTAGCCACCGGGGGCGTAGACGTGCCCATCACCTTTCCCGGTGGCCATAAGGCTCCTCAAAAAACTGCAGAGGAAGTCCTCACAGAGCCTCCCACTGGGCGTAGAATAGTTGTGTGGGGAACCACCGAGTGGGGGCTACGCACGGCCTTGACTCTGCGAAACCGTGGAAACGACGTAGTGGTGCTAGACAACTCGGCGACGCTGAGAGATACAAAATATTTTGAGAAGGTGAGGGGGAAGATAGATTTTCCAATAATAACGGCTGTAAAGGTCAGGGAGTTTCAGAAAGGCGCCTTGGTGCTTGAGGTGGTGACTGGGAAGAAGGAGAACGAGGTGAAGCGTCTAGAGGCGGACCTGATAGTTTCCGCGGTGAGGTTAGTGAACCCCTATGTCCCGGTTAAGCTGGGGTTCAAGGTTTACTACAGCTTTGAGCTGAGCTCTCTCGTGCCGAGGCGTAGTAACTACGGCGAGTTGTTAATAGTGGACGACAGAGGCAAGGCGGTGGGCGGTAGCAACGTATACGCCACGGGGCACCTCTACGGCGCCGTTCGGGAGCGCCACATCGTAGAGCATGCAAAACTTTTGGCCAAGTACATAGTTGCCAAGGACGGGGTGGAGTCGTTGGACAATGTTAAAGACGCGCTTGATAAGTTTCTCGTGATGTTGACAGTGGAGGCAAACTGGCTTTATAACCTCAGCAACAGGCTGGAGCGCGGCACCGATGGGACTGGGCGTTACGTCGAGCCTAATGTAATAGATGTGCCGTTCTGGGCCTCCTACTGGCCCCAGATAGAAGAAGCCGGGGAGGTGATCGTTTGCCCATGCGACAATACTCCTATAGAGAGGGTGTTGAGAGAGATAAAGCAATTAAACAAGCTGAAAGAGTTGAAGGTCAAGATTACTCACGAGGAGACGGATTTGTTGCGTCAAATGAAGCTCCCGAGGCTTTCTTTTGGAGAGGGCGTCTGCGCCGAGAGTGTGTGTCTGACATATGCGTCGATTATGTTGGGGGCTTTGCTGAGCCAAAAGCCGTCGTACTTCCTCTATGGAAAGCCGGAGATGCTCTACGGCGAGGTGAGCTGAGAGAGGAGCGACTTGAGCTTTTCAAGCCCCTCCTTTGACTCTGACTCTACCTTGACTCTAACCACAGGCTCCGTGTTGCTGGGCCTTATGAGCAGTCTCCCCTCCTTGGTTCTTATGTCGAGCCCGTCGATTTCGTAATACTCCATGTTGGCCACCCTCCGCTTAACATCCCCAACGACTTTCCTTGGGTCGGCCGCCTTTATATCAAGACGCTCTTCGTATATCTTTGGCGCTGTGTCAAGAACCTTGTCTAGAGATACCCCAGCCTCGCCGAGGGTCGACAGAAGCTTTAATGCAGCGTAGATCCCGTCGTCGAAGTAGTTGTGGTCTCTGAAGCCTACGTGGCCGCTGTATTCGGCCCAGAACAGCGCGTTGTGCCTCACCGCGGTCGGCTTCTGGAAGCTGTGCCCCACCCTCTGTCTAACTATTTTAACCCCGCGTTCCTCAGCCACCTTCTCCAGGTAGAGCGGCATCGTGACGTCCAGCACAACCACGTCCCCCGGCTTTGCGTAGTAGTTCAACAGGGCGTACACCATCTTCTCGGGTCTGAAAATCTCCCCCCTACCTGTGACTATCCCCACTCTGTCGCAGTCTCCATCAAGCGCGATGCCCACATCCAGCTTATTACTCACCACCAAGCTACGTAGCTGCTGTAGGTTCTCTGCCTTCTCCGGATCTGGGAGATGCGCCGGGAAGCGCCCATCGGGGAAGTCGTTTATCGCCACGAGCCTGTGGAAGACTTGGCTAAGTAGCGGCTTTAGTATAACACCAGCTGCGTTAGCTGGGTCAAAACCCACCGCCAGATTTAACCTACCAAATTTCCTTGCTATGTATTCCGAGTACCTAGCCAACGCGTCGTATGTGTAAACTACTCCACGCCTAGCGGCGGGGGGAGTCTCTAGCAGATTTGCCAGTTGCTGAATTTCATGGCTTTCTAGATCTAGACCCCCGCTCTTCATGATCTTAAACCCGTTGTACTCAGGCGGGTTGTGGGAGGCCGTTATCATGACGGCGGGCTTCTGGAGAACGTAGGATGCGAAGTGGGTTATCGGCGTGGTCGATGTTCCGATAAACACAATACTGCCACCAGCCAGGAGGCCTCTCGACAGAGCCTCTGCAATTCTAAAAGAATGCGTCCGCACGTCCATCCCCACCACGACGTCCTCCCCGTTGAAAAACTTCGATATAGCGTAGCCAATTTTCTCAACGAGTTCGGTCGTCAACTCGCTATCCACTAACCCCCTTATATCATAGGCCTTGAACACGGTCATGACTCGCCAGTTTTCTGTAGAATATATATTTCATTGCGTCCACGTCGCGGTTCAAAACCTCCGGTTGCCACGTAGCAATTAGGTATATAACCTAACCCACGAGTTTAGATGTGAGGCTTTCGGGCGTGGCTGACCTCCCGCTTCACGGAGGCCACGTGCCGTATTGGCTACTCGCTCGTATGAGGAAGCTCTCCTTCCTTATTCTACAAGTGATGAATGATTTATATGGGCCAGATGGCGTCGTAGAGAGGTTCGCCAACCCCCTCTTTTTCCAAGCCTTTAACAACATAATAGGTATGGACTGGGACAGCTCGGGTAGCACCACCGTCACGACGGCCGTGGTTAAAGAGGCGTTGAGGAGCTCACACATACCCGTCAGGGTGGCTGGCGGCAAGGGGAGACATGCTTTGAATACGCCTAACGAGCTCAGCGAAATATCGCGGCTCTTCGGCCTAGACGCCGATGTTTTAATAACTGCGTCGAGGCTGGTGGCAAAGGTGGACAACGCGTTGGTGCAGGACGGATACGAGCTGTACCACCACGCCTTCTTCGTCTCCGAGACGGGGAAGTGGGGCGTGGTCCAGCAGGGGCTAAGCCAAGAGTTGAGAATGGCCCGGCGATATCACTGGATTGCGACGGTAGACTTCTTCAACAGTCCTCACGCCGGCGTCGTGGGGGTCCGCCACGACGGCGTCCTCAACCTAGCTTCTAGAAACAGCAGAGAGAACAGGGGAGTTATATTAGAACTTGTTAACGAGGGGCCGTCTAGGGTGGCTAGATATCTAAACCTCCTGCGTGGACAGGCGACTTTGTTCGACGTCCCGCGCTACCACCCCTACGCCAAGGTGGACTTTGATGTCAATGCGGTTGTGAAGAATCTGCCGCCGCCTAAGTCTGTCGCCGACTTTAAAGAGCTTCTCCTAAGACACCGCGTAGGCCCGAAAACCCTCCGCGCCTTGTCGCTTGTGGCGGAGCTCGTATTTAAGGCGCCTGCCGACTGGAGCGATCCAGCAGTCGACCCGTTTAAATTCGCCTTCGCCGTCGGCGGAAAAGACGGCGTCCCGTATCCAGTCGATAGGAGAGTTTACGACGAGCTGATCGCGTTGCTAGACGCGGTGGTTAACAAAGCGAGGGGCGATCCAGGCCTTTATAGATACCTCTCGCACCTAGCCCGTAAGGCCGAGGCATGGAGCTATCCCAAGGATAGGAAGAGGCCCACCTAGGGAGTCTCAAAACATCGAGGCTTGAAGCCAGTCCACTCCCTAACCCTCTCCTGATCCTCTATGACGTATCTCCCAACTATTTCGAAGTCGGCACCCGTCCTGAGGGCTCCCCCAGGTCGGCCGCCTTGGGCTCCTATACCTGGCGATATTATCCTATAGCTACACCCAACCATCTTCCTCGCGCGTGCTACTAATTCAGGCTGGTTTCCAGGCAGGACGAAGCCTCTGACGTTGCTAACCTTCTCGATTAGTTTTTCCCAGATCTCGTCATATAGAGTGGGGACCGTCATCTTAACAAGCACGTAGATTTTATCCCCTCTTGGTAGAGATGGGTGTAGAAAGCCGTGTACAATTACGCAACACGCGCCGCGCTCGATTACCTTGTTTATCACTTTCTCCGCTATGTGGGGCACATCGGCGATCTTTAAATCAACGATGACGTTTCCATAACGTGAGACCTCGCCTATTATCGATACGCCGCCCTCGAATACTAGATCCCACCCAATCTTGAACCCGGCTACCTTATCCCTCAGCGTCTTTACCAGATCCAGCGCCCTGAGGACGTCCACGTCTAGGGCGACGATTAGCGGGTTCATGCGCTCATTTTTTATAAAGATATATAAGTAGTGGACCCAATATGTGGAGGGGGAGAGACGTCGTTTCAGCCCGCGATTTTGACAGGCGAGATCTCGAGGAGCTGTTTGAAACTGCTAAATACATGGAGAAGTATGCAAAGAGCCGCGTCGAGTTCCTAAAAGGCAGAGTAATGGCTGTGGCCTTTTTCGAACCCTCTACGCGGACTAGGCTTAGTTTCGAAACCGCCATGAAGAGGCTCGGCGGGGAGGTGGTGGGCTTCTGGGGCGCCGAGGGCACAAGCGTAGAGAAGGGAGAGACGCTTGCAGACACCGTCAGAATGCTGGATGCGTACTCCGACCTCATAGTTATTAGACATAGGTACGAGGGCGCGGCGAAGCTAGCAGCCGAGGTTGCAGAAAACCCCGTCGTCAACGGCGGCGACGGGGCCTCCAACCACCCCACACAGGCAATGCTAGATCTCTACACCATCTGGAGGGAATTCGGCCACATAGACGGGCTGAATATAGGCGTCGTAGGCGATCTGCGCCACGCGAGGACTGTAAACAGCCTCCTCGAGGCACTTGCAAATTTTAATGTAAAGGTATTCCTAATTTCGCCGGAGTATCTACGCCCCAGATCGGAGACCGTCGACTACATACGCTCAAGAGGTTTAAGACACAGCTTCCACACCAGCTTAGAGGAGGTGTTACGTGAACTGGATGTGTTGTATGTGGTGAGGATACAAAAGGAGAGGTTTCTAGACCCGCTGGAGTACGAGAGGGTGAGGGGTAGCTACAGGATTTCTCTAGATATGTTGAAAAACGCCAAGAGGCACCTGGCTATCCTACACCCACTTCCACGAGTTGACGAAATTGACCACAAGGTAGACTCGACTCCCCACGCCAAATACTTCAAACAGGCGGCGCTCGGCGTGCCCCTGAGAATGGCTCTTATATACCTAATCCTTATGGGGCCATGACTCTAGACGTAAGTACTGAGGGGCCGCAGAGGATGCTGGGCAAAGATGGGAAGACCGAGTTTGTAATCCGCGAAGCCACGTACAGGGATCTCAACGATGTAATAGCTATTAATCGCAAGGTCCTGCCTGAAAACTACCCCAACTGGTTTTTCGTGGAGCACTTGGAGCAGTTCCCCAAGGCGTTTATAGTGGCTGAGGTGGGGGGAAGAGTGGTTGGGTACGTCATGTCGCGTGTAGAATACGGGTGGAGCAATGTGAGCAAGGGCAAGGCCGTGAGGAAGGGCCACATAGTATCTGTCGGCGTGTTGCCAGAGGCTAGGAGGCTTGGCATCGCCACGGCAATGATGTTGAGAGCCATGAAGGCTCTGAAGATATACTACGGCGCGTCTGAGGTCTACCTAGAGGTGCGTGTGTCCAACACGCCCGCCATTTCTCTGTATGAAAAGCTCGGCTACAGAGTAGTGGGGAGGATACCGCGGTACTACAGCGACGGCGAGGATGCCTTCTTAATGGCTTGTCCATTATAGAGGGCACAAAGCAAAATTTTTAAGGCGCTATCACGTAGGGTGTTGTGTTTGGCGCTATAGCTAAGTGGCAGTTAAAGGGGATAGAGAAGACGGACATCGATCCTCTGAAGTTTAGGAACACGGCGAGGTTGTTCGGCATTTTGGGCCTTGGCGTGTTGGCGGCGGGTGCGGCGTTCTCAGCGCTGGGTCTCTTTCCTCTTGGTCCTGTGTTTCTGGGAGTCGGCGGCTTGGTGTTTTTCCTCCCCAAGCTCTTGGTGTCTATACGCGCCGGCTCTATACGTGAGATGCTGTCGACGGAGATGGTGTTTTTCACGGCGCTGGTCCAAATGGCGTTTGCGACGAAGGCTCATCTCAACCTGCTTATTGAGCGCATGACGCGCTACAGAGAGCTCCCGGGCGTGAGGACCCTCGCCATAGCCGCCTGGAACAACGCCAGGATGGTGGGGCTTGAGCCGCTGGACGCAATGAAGCGCGCCGTGGAGAAGCTAGCCCCGCAGAAGCTGGTTTACCGCTTCAACTCCCTGTACACATCCCTCAGAATTGGAGAAGATATAGTGGCGAAGCTCTCCCTCTACATGGATATGGACATCGTGGAGTTCTCCTCGGCAATGCAGAGACGTATGGATAGAATGACCTCGCTCATCTCATCCCTCGTTGTAGGTCTGGCGATGCTTTCCGTAACCGCCGTGGTGATAGGAAGAGGCAACCCCGCCATGTTAGTAATAATGGGTGGGCTCCTCCCCGCTGTTTTAGGCGTCGTGATGGCTCTCTTCATCAACGTACCCCTTATGAAAATGGAGTTTAGAAAAGTCCCTTTAATCTTTGGAGTCGCGTCATCCATTGCTATGATAGTATTAGGTTTTACGCCAGCAGCTTTCTACGCGCCTCTAATGGCCTTTGCCGTGGCCCTAGCTGGGTGGATATTCACAAGGGAGAGGATAGATGCAAAGTCTTTCGAGAGGGGGTTTATGGATTTTGTATATACAGTTTTTGACGAGCTTAAAAGAGCGCCGTCTGTTTTCCGCGCCGTTGAAAACGCAATTACCTTTGGAGACTACGGACCCTTCAATAACAAAGCCGCCGCGGTGTTGCAGACTATGAAGGTGGGCGACAGCCGGCTAGAGGATGTTGTTTTAAAAGACATGCAACCAGTTATGTCTGTGATCTTAAGAATGTTATTCGACATCTACCGCCTGGGTACTCTGCCCCGCGCGACAATTGATCAACTACAGAACTTTGTTATGAAACTCTTTGAATACAGGACAGAAATTGGGAAGACTTTAAACATAACGCGTTTCTTGGCCCTCGCCGGCGCCGCCATGGTGGCTTTTGTGAACACCTCTATGATAAAGCTGACGGAGGCCATGTCTAAAATCTCAGGTGGGGCACAGCTAGGCGGCGTTGGAATGAGCATGCTGTACATGGCGCTGGGCATAATGGCTGTGGGCTACTACTTCCTCTTCGCCCGCATCAGCTTCTCCACGAGGGGGGGTTTGCTGTACCTCGCCATGCTCTACCTGGCAATTTTCGTGGCTTCATTCTCAGTTGGACTATTCCTACGCGCATAGGCTATGCTGGACTTTCGGCTTGACTCCTGCCAGGGCGCCATTGTTGAGGAATACCTGTCCGAGGGGGCGAGGATTCAGATTTACCAATCGGAAGATGGCTACTGCTATAACGTGGCCTATGCGTTTCCCTACTCAGAGAGGGTGGGCGAATATGCATATAAGGTAGTGGAGTACTTAACTGCCAACCAGATAATTAGACCCAACATCTCACGAGAGGAGCTTGGCAAACTAATAGAGATGGCAATGACGGACATCGGGGTACCTAAGCAACTACGCGCCGCGGTTAGGTACTACGTCCAGCTCGAGGCGGCGGACTACTCCTACCTAACGCCTATATTGTATGACATCAGACTTGAAAATGTCAACATAAATGGAACCGACAACCCGATCTTTGTAGATCACCGCGATTATGGATACAACGTAAAGACAAATGTCATACCAACTAATAGGGAGTCATTGATAAAAATCGTGGGGAGAGTCTATGCGGAGACCGGAAGGCCACTAAACGAGCAGTACCCAATTCAAGACACTTATATTAGACTAAGGAACGGGGCGTTGCTACGTTTTGCAACTGCGATGTCTACCCGCGTATCGAGAAACCCGCCGTACGTCTCCGTGCGTATCCAGCCGCCCTTCCCAATATCCCCCACTGAGCTCATTAAGAAGCGTACCATCTCCGCGCTTGCGATGGCCTACCTCTGGTACCTCTTTGAGCACCATAAATCTGTTATGGTTATCGGAGGCACGGGCACCGGCAAGACTACATTACTAAACGCACTGCTTGTCCTCCTGCCTCATAAACGCCTCGCCATCGCCGAGGAGACTCCGGAGATAAGAGTCCCCCCGAGCTACCAGAACGTGGTAATGCTCTTCACATCGCCCATGTACGACTACATGAAGCACCTGCCCGGATCTGAGTCCGCCATATATCTAATAGACTTGGTTAAGTACCTCCTACGCGCCAGGCCCGACATAATTATAATCGGCGAGAGCCGCGGCCGCGAGATACACGAGCTGATACAAGGCGTGTTGACAGGCCACGGAGGCGCCACCACGTTCCACGCGGAAGACATCATGGAGGTCTTCATGCGTCTCACTGGCGAGGCTATGGGCGTCTCGGCGGAGCACCTTTCCGCTTTCCACGTGTTGGCCACTATCAGAAGATTCGAATTCGGTAGGAGGGTCACGTCTCTGACGGAGGTGGTGTGGCTGAGGGCGTATCCATACGCGGCTCCAGGCAAGATAAAGATTAAAGAGGAGGAGTTCGGCTTAATAAACGTGGGTTGGTACGACCAGCGTACAGACACCGTGGAGGTGGATCTAAGGAGGTCCTACTGGCTGCAGAAAGTAGGGGGTTACGATGAGATCCTCGAAAGAGCTAAGTTCTTGACGGCTCTTGTGGAGAGGGGGATTTACGATGCTGAAAAAGTTGGGGAGGCCGTGAGGGAGTACTACAAAGCGAAACATGCTCTGCTACGGAAGGCCTGAAGAGCTGACTAGAATAATTCAAAGAGAAATTGAGCTACTATCTTCATTAATCAATATTGATAAGAAGCTTGATAGCTTTATAAAGAAGAAGTTAGAATTACTTAATGTATGTATGAATCAGATAAAGAAGCTACCTAGCGGCGAGTATCAAATAGTCGCTGTGGAGAGCTGTGAAATAATACCACTATGATAGATACACTCATAGCGCTTGTGGTGGGGCTCCTGGCCGCCCTCGGCGGGATATTCATAAAAGACGCCAAGGCGCTCGCCGTATTCACGGTCTTAATCGCGGTAGCCGCCTTCCTCCTGGCAGTCATAACAAATATGAGTACGATATCTCTAGGGCTTTTGGGGCTCGCGGTGGCTACTGTGAGAATAGGCATAGCTGGAAAGCGGGTTGTTGAACACAGAATCAAGACATATAGATCTAGAAGGAGGCTTAGTAAGCTTGAAGAATCTGTGAGAACTACCCCAGAAAACATAGTAGATGTAATACCGGCGGGCTCCGTGAGGAGCATCCACCCATGGATAGTCAACCTCGTGACTCTCGTGAACAACGCCTATGCGAGGGGATACGCCGTAGAGGAGCCGAGCTGGTTCAGAATTGTAAGGCAGTATCTAGCCACTGTAGGGCCCCAGTTTTCTGCCGATAGGACAAAAGTGCTTTCGGAATACGAAATTACAGAGCTGGAATAGCCTAGTAGCCGATATATAGCTTGGTTTTTAGCGACTTGTGATATTTGAACTAGTTGCCAAGGATCTCGCTGGCAGGATCGGGAAACTTTACACGAAGAGCGGCGTTGTTGAGACGCCGGCTCTGTTCCCCGTGGTTGATCCTAGAAAACAGGAGCTTCCACTAGATGTGATTAGGCGCTATTTTGGACAGGTGATTACAAACTCCTACTTTGTATACAAACTCGCAGGCGGCAGGGCGGTAGACGTTAAGAAAGTGCTGGGCTGGGATGGCGTGGTCATGACCGACTCGGGCGCCTACCAAATAATGAGGTACGGGAGTATCGAGGTGGATCCCGACGAGATTTTGCTTTACCAGGCCAGCATCGGAAGCGATATCGGCGTAATACTAGACCTACCCTTTGACTACGAGGAGCCGTACGAAAGCGCCTTGCTAAAGGTAGAGGAGACTATCAGGAGAGCAAAAAGAGCCGCGGCTATGCTGGAGAGGCTAGATATGTTGGTTGTGGGCCCTATACAAGGCGGTCTGCATCTAGATCTCCTGACTAGATCCGCGCGTGAGATCTCTAAGCTCGGCTTCCACATCTTCGCTATTGGTAGCCCCACGACGTTGCTTGAGGAGTATAAATTTGACTTGTTGCTTGAAGCCGTACTGCACGTCAAGGCAAATATCGTGAGAGAGGCGCCTCTACACCTCTTCGGCGCTGGTCACCCACTAATCCTCCCGTTTGCAGTTGCTCTAGGCGTCGACCTCTTTGACAGCGCCTCCTACGTGTTATACGCAAGAGACGGCAGGATAATGCTTAGAGATAGGACCCTCCGCCTCGACGATGTGAAGACAGATTACCTCCCCTGTAGCACGAAGCTGTGCTACACGCCAGTAAAAGAAATACGGGAGATGACCAGAGAAGAGCGCACTCAACTAATCGCCGAGCACAACCTAGCAGTTCTGAGAGAGGAGCTCCTCGAGGTAAAACAGAGAATACACGAGGGGACGCTGTGGGAGTACCTCGAGATAAAAGCCAGGGCACACCCATCGCTGTACAGGTTTCTAAGAGGCCTTGCAAAGTTTAGGAAGCTTATAGAGGAGTACGACCCCGAGACTCACCCAAAGCCGCACGGACTCTTTTTCTACCAAGACACCGCCGACTCCCGGCCAGAGCCACTTAGACACTGGACTAGGATGGCGAATCTGTACACGCCCTCTAGAACCGCCGTGGTGATTAGGGTAGACGAAAAACCCTACAGCAGAACTTGGGAATACCGCTACGTCAAGAAGTTAACCGGAGGAAGGGCCCACATCCTCTTCTACGACCCCGTGTTTGGCATTGTGCCGGAGGAGGTGGCCGAGGTGTACCCCCTCTCCCAGAACGAGGCCGAGGGCGAGGGCGAGGGGGCACGTGCCCATGCATACGAGTGGCTAAGTCAATACGACGTCGTCTTGACGTACAACGTCGATTTGCCTATTATTGGCAAAAGAGTCGTGAAGCTAAGGACTCTTGACGAGGTGTCTCTATATATATAGCCTAGACGCCTCCTCGCGCTTGCTCTGCTCCTCCATCCGCCTCCGAACCTCCTCAATCTCCCTCTCAAGCTCCTCTGCCATCTGCCTAAGCCCACTGGTGTCCACCGGGAAGTCGAACAATTTAGAAAAGTAGTCAACGGCGACGCTGGCGGCGTAGGGATCTGCAGGTCTTGTCACGTCGGCGTACGGCAGTATCACCAGCGTGGGGAAGTCAAGCTCCTCTAGAAACGAGGTCAGGTACGCCAGGGGCCCCACTATCTGGAGACCTTGCTCTAATATCTTTGCATCTCCCGTGGGGAGCCCCGCCCTTCTGTATGCCGATGTGTAGACAATACGTAGCTTATCCTCGCCTCTCTGTAACCTCCCGTCTAAGCCACCGAAAAGCACAGCCAGCTTAAACTCATTTGCAACCACCCACGTGGCGAGGGCTTTAGTATAGTCATAAACCGCAGCCTCATGAATCCCGTAGTTGTTCACAACCCCCACCACCCGGCCGCATGAAAAAATCTCGTTCTGCAACAACAGCCTGTCCCCCTCCATAGACACTATGGGCGGTTCCCCTCTGTACCTCACGACGCCCACCGCGTCACAGTTCCGCGCTATATACTTAGTCGCCAGGTGGCCAACAATGCCGATACCAGCGAAGCCGGTGATAAAAATCTCGTGGTTCTCGACAGGCTTGAAAATTCTAAACTCCACTTTCATAGTTTTTCAAGTTTTTCAAATGTCTTAGTCAGTTTGTTTATCCCTTCTACACTTTCTACGTATTCTAACTGAGCTCCACATATAGGGCATAAACCACCTCTATTAACCGCCTCGTCTAGCGTATACATAGTAAAACAGTTTGGACATATGTAATATGCCCCCTCTGTCAGTGATCTTATCAGCATAGAGATCTTCTCCCTGGCAACCCTAGCCCTGCTACTAATTGCTTGTCTTATAATCTCGTCATCAACGTACCAGGTATATTCAATGCGGTAATCCTCCGTCGTTTTCTTCCTCACGCCAACCAAACCCAGCCGCATTAAATATTGTAAAATCCTCCTTGTCTCAGCAGTAGATATGTTAAGGAGGATTGCAATTCGGTCATCTGAGAGATCCTCCTTCCTCTCGTAGAGCATATCCACAACCTTCCGCGCAAGCCTCCCATACTCAGGACTGTCGAACTCCCACGCTACGCTCTTCTCAACAATATACATATACACATCTCTCATCCCCCAGCCCCCCGCACGCCTATATAAGCATTGCCCCCCACCTAGCGAGTCGGCCCGTTACTGCGGAGCGGTACAAATACAACATCGCCAACACGAAGCCCCCTCGCGCCGTCGTCACTACTCGTTCTAACTATACTATACCCCGGCACCTGGAAGAACAACACCACTTTAAGAGCCTCGATGCCGAAGCCTGTCAACGCAGAGACTGGGACAAACCAGCTAAAATACCTTCCCAACACCCCGCGCAACTTCTTCACATCCTCAAGTCTAATTTTGTCAACTTTATTCACCACAGGAATTATTTTCTCGAGATCTACCCCGACCTCCCCCAGCGTCTCTATAGAAGTCTCGAGTTTCCTAGCGATCTCCTCGGGCGGCTCAGACCCGTCTACGACTAGGAGTATCCTGTCGGCGTCTATAATTTCTTGCAGAGTAGAGTGAAAGGACTCTATTAGCAACGGCGGTAGGTCGTCTATGAAGCCTATTGTATCTGTCAACACGATTTTCTTTCCCCATAGGTCGAGCGCCCTGCTGTATGTCTCAAGCGTGGCGAAGGGTCTCCCATCGACAGGTTTATTCTCATTCACCAGCCTATTGAAGAGAGTAGTCTTGCCTGCGCTTGTGTAACCTGTCAGCACAACTTCAGGTATGCCGGCCTCTCTCCTCTTTGCGATATGCATTACCCTTCCCCTCTTGGCGTCTTCCAGCCTCCTCCTAATAGTGGAAATGCGTTTCACAATGTGGCGGTAGTAGGCGTCAATTGCATACTCGCCGGCGCCCATGAAGCCCAGTTGCTCGCCCATCTTAGCCCTTCTTAGGTATTCCTTTACCTTTGGCAATTCGTATCTCAGCCTCGCCAGTTCTATTTGCAACTTAGACTCTAGACTCCCCGCTCTCTTTTCAAATATTGAGAGTATCACATATATTCTATCAATAACCTTTCGTTTAAAAAGTCTTTCTAAATTAAATATTTGTAAAGGAGTCAAGCCGTGGTACGCTATAAACATATCGAAGTCCTTCTCGGCGATCTCTCTCGCCTTGCCTGCCCCGAGATAAAACCGAGTATCTGTCTTTGCAAACTGCGTCACTAACTCAGCTACCTCAAACCCGGCTACCTCTACAAGCGATACAAACTCCTCCAGCTTGTAGCCTAGATTAGGCGTCCTTGGACCCACATAGGCGAGAAGCGCTCTACTCCTCACCGTCCTCTCTAATTTCCGCCACCTCGCCCAGCGTTAGACCCCTCTCCACCCTGCCCCCGCCCTTGACGCCTCCCTCGTCCTGCGCTTCTACTAGTAGCTTAACGCCGAGCGTCTTCTCCAACTTCTTAGCCAGTGAGATGTCAGGCTGTAGCTGGCCTGCCTCTATCCTCCTCAATACTGTCTCCTTGATACCCAGCATGACTGCCAACGTCTCTCTCGCGAGGCCGAGGTTCTCCCTCGCCCTCCTAATCACCTCGCCATAATTTTCAACAAGCTCCAGCTCCACCGGCGGAGGACGCGGCGCCGGCGCACGCCTAGGCCTCGGCGGAGGTGCCCCTCTCTGTTGCGGAACTTGGGAAAACACCTTTTTGCCGTAGCGGGCTGCGCAACTTCTACAGACGTACAACACGGCTTTGTCCACCTCTACGGGTACGGGCTCGCCCTCTATAGGCCTTCCACAGATTTCGCAATACACATACCCACAGTGGCAACTTTATTTAAAAGGTTAGCTACCTAGCCACGTGGCGCTCGACGCCTTACAGATAATCGCGTACCTATATGGTAGAGAGGTGGCGGAGAGGCTCAGGAGCCGCGGTATTAAGATCGAGCGCAATAAGGCCGGCCGCATTAGATACGTCTATGTAGATGGCAAGCTGGCGTTCGTGTTGAGAAACAACGACGGCTACTTGTTGCCTACGATCTACGGCGCGCAGTTTTTAGACAGGGGGGTCGTCATTAGTGGTGAGGTTTCCGAATATATAAAACAGGGCCGCAACGTCCCAGCTAAGTATGTACGAGACGTATCAGGTCAGGCAAGGCCCAACGGCGAGGTTGCCGTCACCGATCCAGCAGGCGCCGTCATAGCCGTCGGGAGACTGCTATACAGCAGAAAAGAGCTCACGCTGGGGAGGGGATACGCCGTCAAGGTGAGGGAATCTCTAAAAGGCGCTACTACACTGCGGACAGAGCCTCCTCAATAGAATTGTATACTCCTAGAAGCTCCGAGCCTCTGTACACCTCTACCTTCCTGAGGACACATTGTTGTAGTATATTCTGAGGAGTTACTCCAGGGAAAATACGTGACCAAGGTGCCGGCCTGCCCTCTTCATCAAGGGCCTTCACCTCTCTGTCGATGCCGACCTTCCCCCGACACTTGGCGAAGTGCAGGACAAAGCGCACACCGCGACTTCTCGACGCCTCCACCAACCGCTCAAATAGCTTCAGCATAGACGTTCCGAGGCAATCTGATTTTCCTCACGAAGTAGTACGTCGCTGTGCCGTCGTTGCTCACCAGCGCCAGTACAGCCGGCATGGATAGGGTCTCGCCCATATTTATAACACTTAACAAAGTCTGTATTGTGATTTCCACACCCTCCACCATTACGTAGAAGAGGTACTTGTCCTTCTTCTCCGCCACGAACATACTGTCGCTGAGCCTCTCAACTATCTTAAACCCCCTCGACTGGAGATCTCTAAACACCTGCTCCAGCAACACGTCGCTCACGGCGGTTGCTACGCCGTCTTTTTTAAGTTTAGCTCTGTCACGTCAATAAATTTTATAAACCGCACCCACTTCACGGCCATGGCTTCGGATCTATCTAAGTGCTTTGCCACGCTGGGAGCCACGCTACAAGACTCAATTGGAAAACAGGTGCTGGTAAAGCTAAGAGACAGCCACGAAATAAGGGGGATACTCCGCTCCTTTGACCAACATGTAAATCTGCTACTTGAAGACGCTGAGGAGATAATTGACGGAAATGTTTACAAACGCGGCACTGTGGTTGTAAGGGGAGAAAATGTGTTGTTCATATCGCCGGTGCCATGAAGGGCACGCCCTCAATGGGTAAGCACAGCAAGGGAAAGACCCATATTAGATGTCCGCGTTGTGGCAGACATTCATATAACGTCACGAAGGGGTACTGCGCCTCCTGTGGATGGGGCAGATCTAAAAGATTAAGGAAGTACAGCTGGGCGAAGTAAAGATATAAATTAAGTGGTATTGCTGAGGGGGTGGAGAGGGCCCGTCATCGCTGAGAAGTGATAGAGAAATCTGGGTTCTGACATGTTGACAGATCTCCTAGCTTCTATAGTGGTGTTATACGTGGTGGTGGACCCAATAGGCAATATCCCCCTCTTCATGGCTGTCACTTCTAAACTAGACGCGGCACGCAGACAAAAGGTGTTGATGACCTCAGTCGCCGTCGCAACTACGATTCTTGCGCTCTTCGCGGTGTTTGGCATTGGCTTTCTTAGTTATTTTGGGGTTGGTATTGGCGACTTTATGGTTGCAAGCGGTCTTGTTCTCACCGCGTTTTCCCTATACTACCTTCTGAGGCCTTATGAACAAAGCACAGTTTCTGAAGGCGTGGAGATTGCCGTGGTGCCTCTGGCGGTGCCGTTCCTGGCCGGGCCTGCCTCAATTTCGTATGTCTTGGTAGTTTCAAGCCATGTAGGCCCCTTACTTGCCCTTGTGGTGGTGGCCGCGGCGTCTTTTCTTACGTTAATTACTCTAATGGCTTCTAGCTTCTTAACAAGATTATTGGGAGTTCTTGGAATTAGGGTGCTTGAAAAGATTATGTTAATTCTGAGCGTCGCCATAGGCATCTCACTTGTACGTAGAGGCATATTGACGTGGATGGGGTAACGTCGTGTATCAGTATAAATATTCCTAACATTAAGAGTGGCAATGTCAGTTGGGGTCAACATACGTGGCCAAGCCCCGGCGCCTGGCTCCCTCGCCGATGCGCTGAAAAATGTTAAGCTAAAACTAGTCACAATCTCCGGTAAGGGTGGTGTTGGGAAATCTCTTGTGACCACGTCAATTGCGGTGGGGTTCGCCATGAGGGGGTACAAGGTAGGTATCCTAGACGGCGACGTCTACGGGCCAACAGTTCCAAAGATGTTAGGCCTCTCCGACAGCACTTTATATGTTGACCAGAAGACTAATAAGATTATTCCAGTAGTCGGCCCCCTTGGGATAAAGGTTGTGTCTATAGAATTCGCTTTACCGGGCGACGACACGGCGGTGATTTGGAGAGCCCCACTCGTAAACCAGGCGTTGAGGGACTTTATAGCACAGGTCGAGTGGGGGCCTCTCGACGTTTTAGTAGTTGATCTGCCCCCCGGCACTGGAGACGCCCCGTTGACAATTGCCCAGAGCTTGCAAGGCGGACTCGACGGAAGCGTTGTTGTGACAATACCTACGGAAATATCCCGGAGAATTGTACTTAAGGCGATCGACTTCTCCAGAAAGCTCAATATTAGGGTAGCTGGCGTCGTTGAGAATATGTGTTGCTTTAAATGTCCAGATAACGGAAAGGTATACTACATCTTTGGCAGAGGCGCTGGGCTGAAAATAGCCGAGGCCGCCGGCGTGCCCTTCCTGGGGGGCATCCCAATAGATCCAGAGTTTTCGCAGTACCTAGACTCTGGGAGACTACACGAATTTCTAGCTCAAGACAACGAAACTGCCAAGGCTATATTAACTATTTCTGATAAGCTAATAGAAATGTATAAAGAGAAGCTAAGCCAGCAGACCGCCCCCAGGGAGGAGAAGCCGAAAAGAATCTCCTTGTTGAAGCTACCAGGCGAGGAGGAAGAGGAGGAGAGTTAAGTGCGTAGTTTTTCTCCAGTAAACGCGTTTGGCAACAGCTGGGAGAGGTTGCTCTCTACCACCTTCTTCCTACTCGCCATTATTATCAACGCATTTGGATTAAACTCCGCAATTACTTGTCTACAAGCTCCGCATGGGGGAGTGGGCTCCTCAGTGTCTGTATACACCACGACAGCCTCGATGTCTCTATCCCCCTCGGAAACTGCCTTAAACACAGCGACGCGCTCGGCGCAGACGGTCAGCCCATAAGATGCGTTTTCTATGTTTACCCCCGTATAAATCTTGCCACTCTTGGTCTTCACTACTGCGGCTACTCTAAACTTGGAATATGGAGCGTAGGCATTTCCTATCACCTCCTTAGCTCTCTCTATGAGCTCCTCCATGGCATAGCTTTATATATGGATTTTAAGGAATGGGCGCGTGCCCACCGCCGATGATATTAGAAAGAGAATTGTGGAACACGGCATGTCGATAAGCGATAGGGTAATCGCCACTCTCCCGCCGAGATACGGCTTAATGGTGGAGCAGATCAGATCTATTTCACGAGCCTACAAGAACGACTTAGATACCTTTTTAGCAAATCTATCCACGGTGAAGGGTTTAGACATCTTAGTGATATACCTAGCGCTTCTTGCGGTACTGTACAAACACAAAGCCCTAAGTGACGGCGAGTTGAGAAAACTTGGCGAGGCCTTTGAGAGATATGTATATGACGTCTTCTCAGCCTCAAGAGCCCGCAGGGCGCTTGAGGAGGCTGGAGTGGAGAGGGAAGTGGCAGACGACGCTATTTCCAACGTCGCGAGAGCGCTTAACGTAATAGGTAGCAAGTACAAGTCAGCCTACCTGTGGGTAGCTAAACAACGCAAGATATCTCATTTCGAAAATAGTATTAGATCGCTACTTTTTCGCGGCGAGGGCGGTAGCAGAGTTGGTAGAGGGGTGAAGCTCTTCCTTCGCCTATTTATACACGACGCCAACATACCCCTGGCGATTAAAATAGCCTATACCCACGAATACAAGAAGTACATACTACATGGCGATATCTATACCGCCCTAGTAACGTTGAGATCTGGGGCTTTCGAGGACGTTGCGTCTCTCACAGCCGAGAAGGTGAAGGCGAGGGTGGCGAGGCGTCTCCTATGCGAAGCTAGAGAGGGGCGGCAGAGATGCGGGGATGTGGTAATTAGACTGGAAAGCGTACGCGGACTCGTCAGACATGTAGGTAAGATAAGCGGGGATCCCCTCCTATATGAGCGCGGGGCTTACGACATCGGTGTTAACTACTGTAGAGATCTCAAGTGTGATATCTGCCCTATTAGAGATGTGTGCAGACGCTACATCTTTGTAAAATTGAAATAGATATATACAACACTCTTTGAAGACTCATGTTGCTTAAAAACCGCGTCAGTATCGTGACAGCTGCCAGCAGAGGCATTGGGGCAGGTGTCGCAAGCGTTCTCGCGAGGGAGGGGTCGAATTTAGTAATCGCCGCGAGGAGTATCGGCAGACTAGAAGAGTTGGCAAAAAATTTGGAGAATCAATATGGAGTCTCTGTGGTACCTGTACAAGCCGACTTGACAATTAGAGAGGATATCAAAAAGATTGTAAACACTGCGATTCAAAACTTTGGCAAGGTAGACGTATTGGTTTACAACACTGGGCCGCCTAAGCCCGGCGCCTTTCTTGAGCTGACTGAGGAGGACTGGGACTACGGCGTGAGGCTACTTTTAATAAGCGCCGTCTGGATAACCAGAGACGTCCTACCGTATATGATAGAGAGGAAGTGGGGGCGACTTATCTACATCACCTCCTCTACGCTTAAGCAGCCTATCCCCACGCTTACGCTATCTAACGTTATTAGAATTTCGCTGGCTGGCCTTATCAAGACACTGGCATACCAAGTCGGGAGGTACAATATCTTAGTTAATGGAATTATGCAGGGTTATATCGATACCGAGCGCGTGAGGGAGGTTGCCATGGCGAGGGCCCAGAGAGAGGGGCGGCGCGTCGAGGAGATACTGGGTGAGCTTGAGAGGGAGATCCCGCTTGGCCGGATAGGAAAGCCGGAGGAAATAGGGGAGCTGGTCGCCTTTCTGGCCTCGGAAAAGGCTAATTACATTACGGGATCTCTTATTCTCATAGACGGCGGGAGGACGCTATGTATATAGATTAAGCGAACCAAGGAATTTATCTACGAGCTCCCTATCAATCTTAAAGCCGTACTTTATCTCTAGATACATCTTTCTGAACTCAACCACGTCGCGCCTCACCGCCTCAGTATCCTCGCCTTTGACAACCCTGGCTATGAATCTAGCTATTTCTCGCATCTCGGAACGCCCCATGCCGAAGCGCGTCATCTCCTGCACACCGATTCTAATGCCGCTGGGCTTCAACACGCTCTTGTCCCACGGCAACGCGTTTTTATTAACGATGATGTTCGCCTCCTCAAGCCTTTGCGCGATTTTGTCTCCCCCGCCGAATTTAGAAACATCGACGGCGACTTGATGCGTCTTTGTGAATCCCTGGCGCTCGGCGACAGGCGTTATGCCCTCCTCAGCCAAGGCCTCCGCCAAGGCTCTGGCATTTTCTTGAATTCTATACGCATACTCCGCGCCAAACAGCTCCATCTCTACCAGGGTTACGTAAGTCGCGGCGTAGCGATGAAGGTGGTAATTAGACGTAAAGACGGGGAACACCGCCCTTTGAATTGAGCTGTTTACCTCATCATCTGAAACCGTTGCGATGAGCCCGCCTTGGGGACCTGGAAACGTCTTGTGAGTAGACGAGGTAATTACGTTGGCGCCCTCCCTTAAAGGATTTGGGAAGACCCCGCCGATAATTAGACCCAAGACGTGGGCCGAGTCGTGGAGCACATAGGCGCCAACTGTTTCTGCAATTTCTGCAATTTCCTTCACGGGGTGTGGGAAGAGGTATAGAGACGCCCCTGTGATTATGAGGTTTGGCCTCTTCTCTTCTATAACTTTGCGGGCGCCGTCGACATCTATATTAAAGTTGTCTAGATCCCACGGCAACTCGACAGCCTTTACCCTCAATGCCTTAAGCCCCCCTACGTTGTTGTGGCTTATATGTCCGCCGTATTTAACAGGTAGCGAGGCGACGGTGCCGCCCTCGGGAACTAGCGCAAAGTAAGTGGCCAGATTAGCGACGGTGCCCGAGACGGGTCTCACATCTACAAACTTGGCCCCCAAGACGTTTGCAAAACGTCTAGAGAGGGCGTCTTCCAACGCGTCGACGTATTTAGTGCCTTGGTAGTACCTACTGCCTACGGTGCCCTCGGCGTATCTCCCCGACAGATCATTTAAATAGACTAGTTCAGCTAGAGGAGACATTACGTTTTCGCTTGCTATTAGGTTTATGGTCTCCCTTCTCCTCCACGTGTTGTGCGTCAGCGTTATGTTTAGCACCTCTTCAAGATCTCGCGGAAGCATTGAGGTGACAACAACCGAGTATTAATAACTTCCCGGCGCCCTAGTCTAGACGTAGCAACTTGATGTATGTGTGGGGATATTGACCACTCTCGTCTTTTTCATACTTCTTCGCCATGTCCCATATCGTGAGGAGGGCCACGCCGGTTGCAAACAACGCCTCAGGCGCGGGCGTGAAGTCCCGCGCCTTTATAGACACGCCAACTTCGACGCTCTCTCTGACGTCTATATCTATCTTGAGATGTTGTATAGAGGGACAGGGCCCTCCTATAAGTTCACACAGTCTTTTGGCGTTGAGAGCCGCCGCCGTCTGCGCGGCGTAGATGGGGTGGCCCTTCTCCACGGGGCTCTTCACCACGTTGTAATTCTTCATCTTCATCACCCCGTAGGCGGAAGCCGTTAAACCCCCTTCTCTCACAAGGGCCATCTCTGTAAGCGCCGCCTCGCTCAGCGCCTGCGCCAAGTTTTTTAGCTTTATCTCTACTGCCAAGTCCTCTATCTTCACAGCCCCCGACCCGATTAAGCCTACTAGGGCGCCAAAGAGGACGTCCATCTCGACGCCTGTCTGCCACTCGGTAAGCCCCTCTACGTATAGCCTACCGTCTTTACACCACGCCGACGCTGTGAGGGGGAGGGGGTGCAGAAACGGGAGGTATCTACTAGCCACAACGGCGGCTCTCACCGCGGCGGCTGTATTGCATATCTGCACTGAGGCGCTTGCGGAAGCTCTCGCGTATCTAGAGACGTCTGGTTTTTTAGAAACGTCAACAATCATTGAAAACACCTCTCTGCATCGTCATACAGTTTTTTCAGCTCTGCCGGCGTCGTCTTACGCCTCTCGGCTCTCTGCAGTAGGATTTTAGCGGCCAGCAACCTCGCGTTTTTCTCGTCAAGCTCTTTTAGAAGCTGGGATACCAACTCCTCACAGCTATCTACAGGCGCGTCGATATACTTTTCGAAAAGCTTCGCTTTTTTTATCTCCACCTCTATCCACGTATAATCTGGCTGCGGCATTGGCCACCTATGGCCACATTTCTTACACACATATTCGTTGGAGGGGAGCAACATCACGTCTTTAGAGCCGCACTTGGGACAAGACACGGAGAATACAAACCCCCGGGCTATAAATTCTTAACAAGATAGGCGCCTCTGCTCAATCCAATTTCTAAGCCTTGGCCCATATACACGCGGCACCATCGCCAAATCCCGCACAGTGCGGGCGCCTGTTAGAAACATGGCGGTTCTCAACTCGGCAATCACAGCCTCAATTTCGCCCCGCAACCGACCCTCAAGCGCCGCCTTTAATAGAGGCTGGGACATCGTGAAGAAGTGGGCACCCATTGCCAAGGCCTTCGCGCCATCTAAGCCGCTTCTAATCCCGCCAGACGCAATTATGTATCCCGCGTATGCCGACCTCACTTCGCATATAGAAGCCGCCGTGGGTATCCCCCACAGCCTAAACGTCTCGGCAAGTCTCCTCTGTAGCGACGACTCTCCAGACCTGGCGCCCTCTATCGCAACGAAAGAGGTCCCGCCGAACCCCCCGACGTCTATAGCATCGGCGATTCCCGACAGCCGCGCCGCCACCTCCTTCGAAATGCCGTTGCCGGTCTCCTTTACGATAAGAGGCCTACCTGCAACCTTCTTGACAATCTTCAACTTCTCCAACACCCCCCTGAAATTCGGCTCACCCTCTGGTTGCACCACCTCTTGAGCCGCGTTTAGATGCACGGCGATTGCATATGCATCTATCATATCCACGGCCTCCACAACCCACGCCTCAAGCTCTTTTTCTGAAAGCTCGGCTAGTTGTGGAGCGCCGAGATTTGCCACCTTAGGCACCGACGGGGCGTTTTGCTTAACTACTTCAAACGTCCACCTAACCTCCCTCTTCACCAGCGCCACCCTCTGGGAACCCACGTAGATAGGTATGCCGAACTCCTCCGCGGCTTTCGCCAACTCGGCGTTTATCTTCCCCGCAAGCTCCGTCCCCCCAGTCATCGCCCCTATTCCAAACGGAGCCTTTACTGGAGCGCCTAGAAAACGAGCGCTTAGCTCCACCTCGGAAATGTCCATCTCTGGAAGGGCGTTATGTATCAAAACAACCTCCTCAAACCACGCAGAGCCGACTTGTGAAATTTCCGAAGAGGCGATGTAGATGTGGTCGTCCTTTCTCTTCTCTATGCCCATTACTGTTTCTGCTGCGCCCTAGCTCTCACACAGCCGCGGCCGGTGCAGTTCGAACCAATAAAGCCGACTTTCTGGCCCGGCGGCGCCGTCCTCGGCACAGGCGTGCCGCCCTTCTGGTGCGAACCTCCGCCGTGCGGATGCGCGTATGGAGACATCGCCTTGCCCCTGACAGTGGGGTACTTCCACGCCTTCGCTCTAGCCCTGTGGTACTTCTTCCCCGCTTTTAGAAACGGTTTCTCAATCCTGCCGCCGCCTGCCACAATGCCCACGGTGGCCCTACCTCTGGAGTCCACCTCCACAGTCCTCCCGCTGGGCAACCGAATTATGGTCTTATTCTCCTCCGGCTTCTGCCCCACCACCACTGCGTAGGTGCCGCCCGACCTCGCGAACTTGCCCCCATCCCCCGCCCTCTTCTCAACATTGAATATCATGGTGCCCTCTGGAATTTCGCCGAGGATCATTATGTTGCCGGTTTTTGGAGACGCCCCCCTGCCTATTTCAATTACCTGCCCCACGTAGAGTCCCTCCGCCGCGTAGTTTAGAAACTCAACGCCGTTTTCAGTTTTTATCCTCGCCGCGGGGGCGTTGAGCCCCGGCTCGTGCACTATATCAACTACATACCCCCTCCCGGACAAGGCCTCCAGAGGCGGATACCTCACTGGGCCGTCTCTCTTCCAGCTCGGCGACCTGAACTGAGACCCTCCTCTTCCACGCCTCTGTACTAAAATCCTCTTACCCATCGCGCCTTGTGGTTTAGACACTTTATAAATATTAACCACACGGCTTTAGTGTGAAGAAATGCACCTCACCTGATCCGTGATGAGCTACACGGCGCACTGAATATTTAAATATATAACTCACGTGAAGGCGCCATGGGTCGCGTCAGACCTCGATATATTAAATCGCTGGGTGAAAAACTCCTTGAAATGTACCCAGATAAATTTACCGATAAATTTGATGAAAATAAAAAGGCGGTAGCCGAGCTCGCCGAGATCCCAAGTAAGACGGTGAGAAACCGCGTCGCTGGTTACATAACTAGACTTGTCAAGAGACGCAAAGCGCAGGAAAAGGCTGAATCCTCGGCTTAAATATGACCCTGGCGAAGGGCGACTACATCCTCCTTGACTACGCGGTTGTTTCAAAAGACGACGGGAAGGTGGTGGAGACTAGCCAGGAGGCGGTAGCCAAGGAGGCTGGTATATACCGACCTGAGGAGGTATACGGGCCGCGGCTTATTATTCTCGGCGAGACGCCGCTGTGGGAGCCCGTGGAGAACGCCCTGCTTAGCCTAGACGAAGGTCAAGAATTCGAGGTTGAGGTGCCCCCCGAGAAGGCCTACGGAGTTAGAGATCCTAACAAGGTCAAGGTTGTTTCTATTAGGGAGTTTCACCGCCACGGCGTGATTCCCAGCGTGGGCGACGTCGTGGACTTCGAGGGGCAACGAGCGAGGGTGGTGTCTATCTCAGGTGGGCGGGTGGTGCTAGATTTCAACCACCCCCTGGCCGGGAAGACGTTTATAGTCAAGGGACGTGTAGTGAAGAAGTTAAACACCGTAGAGGAGCGGGCCGTGGCTTTGCTGAGGCTCTACCTGCCGAGGGTCTCCGAGGAGAAGATCAAGATATCGCTAGATGGAGACGTCATGACGGTAATCCTCCCAGCCGAGGTTCTGCTGTACGAGCGCATAGGCGGAATTCTGTTGCAGTACACCTCAGAGGTTTCTAGCAAGTTCCAGGGGGTGAAAAAGGTGAGATTTGTAGAAGAGGTGGAGCTTAAGTCCTAGCCAGAACACTTAAAAGGAGTTTCCAACACCCTTCCGATGACGACAACCGTCGGCATTGTGGTAAGAGATGGGGTGATCCTGGCGACAGACAAACGAGTAACTGCTGGATACTACATCGCCCACAAGAGGGGAGAGAAAATCTGGAAAATAGACGACCACGTGGCGGCTACGATGTCCGGCGGCGTTGCAGATCTGCAGTCCGTGTTGTCGTTTCTTACTCTACGCGCCCGCGAGTACAGGATGGAGCACAAAAAGCCTATCCCGATAAGCGCCTTGGTGAACTACATGTCGCTAATCCTATTCTATTCACGTCCCTACGTCTACATCGTACATTCAATTATCGGCGGTGTCGACGAGGGGGGAGCCGCTCTCTACATGATAGACTGGCTGGGGACCGTCACCAGGGAGAGGTACATAGCCACCGGTAGCGGCTCGCCGTACGCCAAAGGCGCCCTGGAGGTGGGGTATAGAGAAGACATGTCGCTGGAAGAGGCCATAGACCTCGCTATAAAATCTGTCAAGGCGGCGATTAGAAACGACCCGGGCTCCGGGGAGGGGATTGATGTAGTTGTAATAACTAAGAAGGAGGGATTTAGGAGGGTGTTTACAACACAGCAAAAAATAGTACTACCAGAGATATAAACTAGATACTTTACGCCTCATATGCAGATTAGCGACGTCTGGATACGGAAGGTATTTACCGGCAGAGGGGACGTCACAGTAGAAGTCGAGCTAACAGTCGAGAATCCAGCTACCGGTGAGGTGTTGACAACCAGAGCCGCGGCGCCTGCGGGGGCCTCTAGAGGCCTCCACGAGGTTGCGTATTTCCCCGAGGGGGGCATCGACGCGGCTCTGGCCGCTTTCGAGAAGCTAGTAGCGCCTGAAATCGTCGGCCTGGACGTGACGGAGCCATACTCTGTTGACGGGAAGCTGGAGGAGATAGACGGCACCTACAGGTTTGAGAAAATCGGGGGGGCCGTGGCCATAGCCACATCATTTGCAACCGCAGAGGCGGGCGCCGCCTCGCTGGGCATCCCCCTATTTGCCTTTATAGGCGGAGCTTACGCAAGGCGGCTCCCGTTGCCTCTAGGCAACGTCATCGGCGGGGGCAAGCACAGCAGGGGGCTGGGCCCCGATATACAAGAGTTCCTCGTCGTGCCGCTTAGCCCCCCTGATATATACACGGCGGTGTACGCCAACGCCGAGGTACATAAACGCGTCCTCAAGCAGATACTCAAAGTAGATACCTCGTTTACCGGTGGGAAAAACGATGAGGGGGCCTGGACCCCCCGTATATCGTCGACAACTGCCTTGAAAATTTTGAAAGAGGTGGCGAGGGAGGTGGGTAGTGAGGTGGGCGTAGAAATCGGCCTCGGCGTTGACATGGCTGCCTCTAGTCTGTGGAGCGGCGAAAAATACATCTACAAAAACGAGGGCGTGGAGCGGAGTCCACATGAGCAACTACAATTTGTGTCTAGGCTAATTGAGGAGTTCGATCTCATATATGTGGAGGACCCCTTCCACGAGGAAGATTTCCAATCCTTCGCTGAGTTGACGGAGAAGTTTAGAGACCGCCTTATAGTTGGGGATGACCTCTTCGTGACCAACCCCGAGCGTATAAGAGAGGGCGGGAAGGCAGGGGCCGCCACTGGCGTGATTATAAAGCCGGATCAAATAGGCACGTTGCTCAGAGCGCACCAAGCGGTGCAGACAGCCAGGCATTTCGGCATGCGCATCATCGTGTCGCACAGGTCGGGCGACACCGAGTACAGGACTCTTTCACACATAGCCGTTGGGTTCGGCGCAGAGATCATCAAGACGGGGATAATGGGAGGGGAGAGAACCGCCAAGTTGAACGAGTTGATCAGAATCGGCGAGTACCTAGGCAAGTGGGGCGTGACTTCTAGACTCCATTTATGAATCTATTTTAACTCTCTTAAACAGAGCTCTGTGGTTGTTAAGATAAAGATGCGCATATGGATAGACAAAGACGGACAGGAGATAATGGGGCCCGGTATATACAACATTCTTAAAGCTCTGGAGGAGACAGGCTCCATAGCCTCAGCCGCTAGGAGGCTCGGCTACTCCTACAAGTTTATCTGGACCTACATCAAGAAGCTTGAGGAAGCCCTAGGCGTCCCCCTTGTGGAGTCGAGGCGGGGGGGCAAAGAGAGGGGCGTGTCGGAGCTCACAGAAGTGGGCAAGCTACTCCTGAGCTACTACGAAGCTATGAGCAAGGAGGCCGAGCAGGTGGCGGCGGCTTGGGAAAGGCGGTTCTCGGAGCTGTTGTCTAATCTTGAGCAATATGTTGCTAAGCCCAGCAGAGACGAGGAGGAGATCCCATACTACGAGGAGGAGTAGAGCTTGAATTTGGGCTCTCTCTTTGCAAGCGCTTGGCGTACGGCGTAAACCAAGCCTTCGACGTCGCGCGTCTTTATATATGGCAACAGATCGACGGCTGGCTCGGCGTATATACACGTCTTTAACTTGCCGTCGCTTGTCAACCTCATAGTAGTGCACCCGCTACAGAAAGTGGGGTTATTGAAGTTCTTAATTAACTCTATGGTCACCCCGGCCACGACGTATAGAGGTCTATTATGGAGTTCTCTCCTCATTCCAACAGGCCTACCTCCCAGCTCGTTAATGATAGATACCACCGTCTCTATGGGCTCGTAGTAATTGTCGAAGATCTTGACACCTGATCCGTTTGGCATTAGTTCAATAAATTGGAGAGAGGCCCCAAGCGACGCGGCAAGTCTAATTAGACCCTTTACGCTTTCTCTATCTGTATTTACTCCGCGCATCACCACTGCATTTAGCTTAAGCGAAATACCCCTGTTTCTAGTCTCGACAAGACCTCTTAAAACCTCGCGAAAAGCACTGGGCGGCACACCGGCGATTTTTGAGTATTTCTCAGGATCTGCGACATGCACCGACACATTGATTCTCCTCAGCCCCGCCGCCTGTAACTTATCAATCCACCTTCTCAACAAGTAGCCATTTGTAGTCAACGTAACCACCGCGCCGCTCTTAGCAATACTTGAAATTACTAGATCTATGTCGCTTCTCAGAAGAGGCTCGCCGCCGGTGATCTTGAAGTCGGAGACCCCCAGCGATTTGAACACCGACGTAACAAAACCATAGTCCTCAGCCGTTAAGCCTCTACCTTGGCGCCTCAACTGACCCTCAAAGTGGCAAAAGACACAGTTATAGTTACATTCGTCATTAACCACGTACCTAAGCTTCTGGAAAGGTCTGCCATATCTATCAAAAAGCACAGACCAGACACGATTGGTAGGTTAAATACATTAAACAGTTTACGTCTACTACACGTATACTTATATCTCTTCTTCTTTCTAGCAGTGGTGGATAGCTGGCTAGCGGCAACTCCGGCTGTTGTGTCCTCACTTGCCAGCTGGTTTGTATACAGACACTACGCTGTGCTAGGTTGGATTATCCTGTCAGCCCTTTTGCTAATCCTCTCAGGTAACGGCGCCGTCTTACTCCTAAATACTACATTGATAACGTTGGTAATCTTTAGGGCTATCTACGATAGATATAGAATTGCAACAATGATTTTATTTACAATAGTTACTTTTATAAAAATATTAATTCTTATTGAATACTACTTGAATGAAATATTAATCTATATATATTACTTAGTTGATGAAGTATTTACAGGATACTCAATTGCATTAATGTACCTATACAACTTCAAGCCAAGCCAGCTCGGCAAATCCCTATGGTTGCTATTACCGGCGTCTGCCTTAGTCTCTACGTCCACGCTACCGCTTTCGGTCTTAGCTGGGAGCACGGCGGCTTTAGCCGACGTGTCGCCTATGTTAGTGATAGCTCTGGCGGCTTTCAACGTTTACTACCTCACATCTCTAGGCGAATTCCTAAGCATTTTGCCTGCGTTAATGCTTCTACTATCTTATGTACTCACTTATAAGAGGGTTCTCTACCTCTCCACACAGCCACCTCTGGGCTGGCTATATTCTTGGCTAGGCGGGCGGTATAAGGTGGTCCGCCTCCTAGGGATAGGCGGATTTAGCTATGTACTAATGGTGAGGCAGAAGGGGAGTGTCTACGCCGCGAAGATACTACGTTACCTTGACGACTACGGGGCGCCGTTGGCTGGAGACGAGAATATCTTACGCCATTTTGGACAGGAGATGAACCGATACCTCGAAATAAGGTCGGACTACGTAGTAAAGGCTTTTGAGGTATACCTACCAGCGGTGGGGTACAACGACATGCGTCAATACATGAAAAACCCGCCCTACATATTGCTAGAGTATATGGAGGGGGGGACGTTGAGAGATCTGTTGAGGGCTCGGAAGAGGCTCCCGCCGGGCCAGGTGGCGGAGTTGTTTAAACAGCTGGCCCAGGGGCTGTACGAAATCCACAAACACAACATCGTCCACCTGGACATAAAGCCTGAGAACATAATGTTCACAAAAGACTGGAAGACGGCGAAAATAGGCGACATGGGAATAGCCAAGGTGGTAACTGGCGGCTATGTGCACAGTAGCTTCATGTCGCCCGCATACGCAGCGCCTGAGGTTAAGAAAGGCACCGCGTCGTTCGCCTCTGATATATACTCGCTGGGGTGCGTCCTCTACGAGGCGCTGACCGGCATAAACCCCAATGTTTTTATTGAAAACGGCTACCAGATACCGCCCCCAAGTACTTATGCCGCTGACGTACCTGCATGGATGGACGATCTTATCCTGAGAATGCTGAGCATAGATCCGTCGAAGAGGCCGAGCGCCGCCGAGCTAGTTAACTTTATATCGAACATTTTAGAGAGTCGGCGATGACGTGGAGATGCCCCGTCTGCGGCACCGAGAGGGTTGCGTCTGCGGCTTCGCCGTTTGGCATTGTGTAGTTTTCACATGCGCGTCTACCCCCGGATCGGCATAGGAGCTAGATAGGTTTCGGCCCCCGCCGCGCCCAGCCACGTCGCTGGCTTAGGCGCGCCGTCTCCGCCCGCCGCCTCTCAGCCGCCTCCCGGCGTTACACATCTTTATATGGGGGGTTTAGCTCTCCTCTCCCCTCTCCTCTTGACTCCCAGCTTCCCTCCTCCCTCCACCACTGCCTTGTACATCAGGGTTGCGGCTTTTAGAGCTGGCTGGTATTAGCCAGCCGCTGGCCAGCT
>NZ_JBMFKV010000001.1:0-50673 GCF_049971835.1 Pyrobaculum sp. | reverse complement strand
TGAAGCCAAGAGGCCCCTACTGCGCCAATATGTTATAGACGACGTCAAGTCTACCTACGGCTTGGCGGAGAGGTTGCTCCCGTTCTTGATTCAGCTCTCCTCCGTGTCGGGCCTGCCTCTAGACCAGGTGGCGGCGGCGAGCGTCGGGAACCGGGTGGAGTGGATGCTCCTCCGCTACGCGTATAAGATGGGCGAGGTGGCGCCGAATAGAGAGGAGAGGGAGTACGAGCCGTATAAGGGGGCTATAGTGCTGGAGCCGAGGCCCGGCCTCTACAACGACGTGCTGGTGCTCGACTTCTCCTCCATGTACCCCAACGTGATGATGAGGTACAACCTCTCCCCCGACACCTATCTAGTGCCGGGGGAGCCGGAGCCGCCAGGCGGCGTCTACACGGCGCCGGAGGTGGGCCACAGATTTAGGAGGGAGCCCCCCGGCTTCGTGCCGCAGGTGCTGAGGCAGTTGGTGGAGCTTAGGAGGCTGGCCAGGGAGGAGATGAAGAGGTATAGCCCAGACTCTCCGGAGTACAGAGTCCTGGACGAGAGGCAGAAGGCGCTGAAGGTCATGGCAAACGCCATGTATGGATACATGGGCTGGGTGGGCGCCAGGTGGTACAAGAGGGAGGTGGCGGAGTCCGTCACAGCCTTCGCTAGGTCTATCCTAAGGGACGTGATCGACTACGCGAAGAAGCTGGGGATCGTGGTGCTGTACGGCGACACAGACAGCCTATTCGTCAAGAAGGGCGGCGACGTCGAGAAACTCGCCAAGTACGTAGAAGAGAAGTACGGCATCGACATCAAGGTGGATAAAGACTACTCCACCGTCCTCTTCACAGAGGCCAAGAAGAGATATGCAGGACTGTTGAGAGATGGGAGAATCGACATAGTCGGCTTCGAGGTTGTCAGGGGCGACTGGAGCGAGCTGGCCAAGGACGTCCAGCTCAGGGTTATCGAGCTGATACTCAGGTCCCGGGACGCGGCTGAGGCCAGGCGTAGGGTGACTCAATACGTCAGGGAGGTGGTCGA
Source organism: Pyrobaculum sp. (assembly GCF_049971835.1). Taxonomy (NCBI): domain Archaea; kingdom Thermoproteati; phylum Thermoproteota; class Thermoprotei; order Thermoproteales; family Thermoproteaceae; genus Pyrobaculum; species Pyrobaculum sp. The sequence goes on along the minus strand of NZ_JBMFKV010000001.1, from coordinate 49,650 downwards.
TGCGTTGAAGAACTACAGATTCAACCTAGACGACTTAATTATATGGAAGACGCTGGATAAGGAGCTTGATGAGTACAAGGCTTACACCCCGCATCTCCACGCGGCGTTGCTCTTAAGGAAAAGCGGCTACAAGGTTGGAAAGGGCACGGCTGTGGGCTACGTCGTTGTGAGAGGCGGAGAGAAGATCTCGGAGAGGGCTGTGCCGTACATCCTCGTCGACGATGTGAAGAAAATCGACGTAGATTACTACATCGAGAGGCAGGTCATACCCGCGGCGCTTAGGATAGCCGAGGTAATCGGCGTCAAGGAGGCAGATTTGAAAAGCGGTAGAGTTGAAAAATCACTGCTCGACTTTCTTGGGTAGAAGCTGGTCGAATGTGACGATTTTCATCTCCTCGGGCACCTTGGTCAGCGGACCTGTGCGAGCTGTGACTATCAGCTTCACTCCCTTTTTCGCGGCTAGGTCGACGATACGTTGCGTTGTTATGCCGTCGAGTATTATGGCGTGTATGGAGTCTGCCGACGTCGCGAGGTAGTCGGGGAGCTCCCTAACTGGGAGCCGTTTTATGGGGGTCCAGCTGGCGTCGTATAGCTCGGCCTCGAGCGTCCCCAGCATCTCTTCAATTTTTTTATTTACGTCGAAGGGGAACTGCGGAGCCGGCGCCTCCTCCTTCGCCGCCTGCGTGGGGGGTGGTTGCGGAGTCGGCGCCTCGGCTTTCTCGCCGGCGGCTTTCTGCTGGGCCAGCCACTCCTCCAACGTCACCTTATTTCTAAGGGCCTTCGCTATCTCCTTCGCCGTGAGTTGCTCTACTTCTTTTCCTGGCGGCGCCCTGGCTATGTAGTCCACATGGGCGACTTTGAGTAGCTCTTTGAGGACTAGCTCTCCGCCTTTGTCTCCGTCGATGAATACCGTGACGTTTTTCTTCTTGCTGAGCTCTATTATAGTCTGGGGCACGCCTCTGCTGATGCCTTCGAGGGCTATGACGTTTCTATAGCCGTGTTTTACTAGGTTGACGACGTCGGCTCTGCCCTCAACTATTATTATGGAGTCTGATTTTTCTACGTCGGGGCCGGCGGGCAGGCGCTCGGGGCCGTATTCGATTATCTCGGCTTTTGCCACGTCTTCTTTCAGCTTTTCGATGATTTCCTTGGTGTCGGGTAGTATCTCCTCTTCTATTAGTTTTACCAACTCTTTTGCTTTTTCAATAATTTTCTTCCTCTTCTCCTCTCTGAGATCTTTTATCTCTATTACCTTGACGGTGGCGGGGTAGGGCCCTACTCTCTCGATGCTTTCTATCAACGCGGCGACGAGCGCCGTTTCGTATCTATCGAGGTTGCTTGGTATGTGTATCTTTGCCTTTGTTTTTCCGTTTTTTTCGAATATATCTACCTCGATTCTCCCTATTCTGCCCATCATCTGTAGCTCTCTGAGGTCCATATCTTTTCCGAGTAGCCCCTCTGTCTGTGAGAAAAGGGCTCCTATTATATCTGATTTATCTACGCCGCCGTTTACCTCTATCTGTGCGACTATCATGTACTTGGCTACTATTGTTAGGGCGCCCATGGATGGGGTCTACTATTACCTTTATAAACTCTCTCCTCTAGGCATTTTAAAGATTTAAACACGTTGCCCTTGGGGTTGGCGATGTTGAGGACGTTGAGACAGGTTGGCGACGTTGTTCATAAGTCGCTGAAGTACGCTATGGACTTGGCGCAGCCGGACATGCCTGTGCTTGAGCTCTGCGAGAAGGTGGAGGCTTTTATTAGGTCTAGCGACGCCAAGCCTGCCTTTCCCGTGAATGTAAGTATCAACGAGGTTGCGGCCCACTACACGGCGAAGAGGGGGGATCAGCTCAGGATTCCGAAGTCGGGTCTTGTTAAGATAGACGTGGGGGCTCAGCGTGATGGCTATATTGTCGACGCCGCTGTCACCGTGGCGCTGGGATCGGTGTTTGTAAATTTGCAGAAGGCGGCGAGGGCCGCGCTGGAGGCTGCTTTAAACACGGCGAGGCCTGGGGTCAAGGCGTGGCAGATCGGCGACTCTGTTGAGAAGGTTATTAAGAATTTTGGTTTTAACCCGGTGTACAACCTCACCGGGCATAAGATTGAGCGCTTCATTCTCCACGCCGGCTATGTTATTCCTAATTATCCAGATAAGTCGGCTTCGCAGGCGCTGGCGCCGGGGGATGTGTACGCCATTGAGCCGTTTGTCACTAATGGGGAGGGCTACGTCGCCGACGGCCGGGAGGTGACTATATACCGGTTGTTGAGGATGCGGCATAAGAATCTGCAACATGTTATTGACTTAGTGAGTGCCGAGGTGGGGCCTCTGCCCTTTACTCCCAGGTGGTTTCCCCAGCTGGACGACTCCACCATAGCTACGGCTCTGAAGGCCGGCGTGTTGCACGGCTACGAGGTCTTGGTGGAGAGGTCCAGGGGTTTTGTGGCTCAGTTTGAGGACACGGTTTATGTGGGCGAGGGCGAGGTTGTGCCGCTGGCGCGTACTCTGGAGTTGCTCTAGGCGGAAAAGTTTTTATATACACAATTTTTGTCAAAGCCATGAGCCAGGCAGTGTTAACCCAAATTGGCGGCGTTCCGGTATTAGTACTGAAGGAGGGTACCCAGAGGGCGTTTGGAAAGGAGGCTGTTAGGCTGAATATTATGATCGCGAGGGCTATTGCCGAGGTTATGAGAACCACTCTAGGCCCCAAGGGTATGGATAAAATGCTCATCGACTCGCTCGGCGACATCACGATAACTAACGACGGCGCCACAATCCTCGACGAGATGGACGTGCAACACCCCATTGCTAAGCTACTGGTTGAGATTGCTAAGTCTCAGGAGGAGGAGGCTGGCGACGGCACTACCACAGCTGTTGTCCTCGCCGGCGCGTTGCTAGAGGAGGCTGAGAAGTTGCTTGAGAAGAATATCCACCCGACGGTAATTGTGAGCGGCTACAAGAAGGCTCTCGACGTCGCCGCTGAGCATCTCCGCAAGACGGCGGTTCCTGTTAACCGTAGCGATGTCGACACCTTGAAGAAGATTGCAATGACGTCGATGGGCGGGAAGATCTCGGAGACCGTGAAGGAGTACTTCGCCGACTTGGCTGTGAAGGCGGTGTTGCAGGTCGCCGAGGAGAGAAATGGTAAGTGGTATGTAGATCTTGACAATATCCAGATTGTGAAGAAGCACGGCGGCTCTCTGCTAGATACGCAGTTGGTCTACGGGATTGTTGTCGATAAGGAGGTTGTGCATGCCGCTATGCCTAAGCGTGTTGTAAATGCCAAGATTGCGTTGCTGGACGCGCCTCTAGAGGTGGAAAAGCCTGAGATAGATGCGGAGATTAGGATAAACGACCCGACTCAGATGAGGGCGTTTCTAGAGGAGGAGGAGAAGATACTCAGAGGCTATGTTGATAAGCTGAGGTCCCTCGGCGTCACGGCGCTGTTCACCACTAAGGGTATTGACGATATTGCACAGTACTACCTAGCCAAGGCGGGTATCCTCGCCGTGAGGAGGGTGAAGCGTAGTGACATTGAGAAATTGGTAAGGGCCACCGGCGCCAGGCTTGTCACAAGCATCGAGGACTTAACCGAGGCGGACCTCGGCTTCGCCGGCCTGGTAGAGGAGAGGCGTGTCGGGGATGAGAAGATGGTGTTTGTGGAGCAGTGTAAGAACCCGAGGGCTGTGTCCATCCTAGTGAGGGGCGGCTTCGAGAGGCTTGTTGACGAGGCTGAGAGGAATCTTGACGACGCGCTTTCCGTGGTGGCTGACGTTGTTGAGGATCCGTATATACTGCCCGCGGGCGGCGCTGCGGAGATAGAGGTGGCTAAGGCCGTGAGGGCCTTCGCCACCAAGGTCGGCGGGAGGGAGCAGTACGCAGTGGAGGCCTTTGCAAGAGCTCTGGAGGCTATTCCAAAGGCCCTCGCCGAGAACGCGGGTCTTGACCCAATTGACATATTGACTGAGCTGACTCACAAACATGAGCAGGGCGATGGCTGGAAGTACGGCCTAGATGTGTACCAGGGCAAGGTCGTGGATATGATATCCCTGGGCTTGATAGAGCCTCTCACAGTTAAGCTAAACGCATTGAAGGTGGCGGTTGAGGCCGCCTCAATGATTCTCAGAATTGACGAGATTATAGCGGCTAGCAAGCTGGAGAAGGAAAAGGAGAAGGAGGAGAAGAAAGAAGAGAAGAAGGAGGAGTTTGACTAAATAAGTCTTTTTTCAAGCGATAATATAACTATTACTAAGGTAATCACCATAATTTCTATATCTTGGCTTATTAATATATGCGGGAGTACTATTGACGACGCGGTGACTAAAACAACCAGCCTATTCCTTGTCCTTAATAATGCGTAGCCTTGTTGAAAGAATGGTTGCGCTGCTCTTAGCCGCTTTCTCTCGCCGGTAATTACCGGGTCTTCGATATGCGGCTCAGAAAATATTCTAGCTACGTAGTCTCTGGGATCGTACCGGTCTTTGAGCACGGCGGTGTACCTCTGGGCTAGTAGCTCTCTATCAAAGTGTGTCAGTATTTTTATTATCTTTCTCTCCCCGGCTCTGAGGATGCGTTTAGAGAACATTATTCCCAGGGCCAGCACGGCGAGTGCCATGTATTTGTAAACGGGGTTGAAGAACAGTGCGATGCCGCTGAACATTACGCTTGTCATCGAGGTCACAGCCAGCGCAACCACTAGCCTGTGGTAGGTTTTTTCATGTATCTCGGCTACTCTCCGCGCTATGTACTCACTCAGCATACAGCTCTACTACCCTCCTCTCTATTGTGCCGGCGTATTTCTTGCCTAGCTGGACGATGCCGATGTTTTTGACCTCTATCTCCCTCCTCCTCAGCCGCGTAACTGCGTCGTCTACGTTTACCGAGTGCATCGTCGCGAGGGTCTGCAACCCTATCTCCACCGCGGTTTTAAACGCGGCGAAGTGTTCCTCGTATTGGAGCTCGCCGATGAAGATTACGTCTATATTGCGATTGAGGGATGCGTAGATCTCCTTCACCTTGTTGACATTTCTAATCTTTATCTGGTTCTTCTGAGGGTCGTCCTCGAACTCGTCCGCCTCGTCTATGTAGACCCTCTGCCACTCACCCGGGATTAGGTCGTCGAGCGCAGACAGTAGCGTGGTCTTGCCCGAGCCGGGCGGCCCTGTGACTACTATGTGTCTGCCCTCTCTAACCCATCTATATATCTCCCTGAGCTGATCCTCGGTGAGGAAGCCGGATCTCAGTAACTGGGCTATGGTGATTTTCCCCCTGTGTATCCTCAAGTAGGCTTGGGGTAGCGGCACTATCGGCGGGAGGTCTAGCGAAATTCTCAGCCTAAGGGGACCAATCCTAAGGCCGTATCTCAGCGACGGTGTGGAGGTGGATAGCTCAACAGATTTGAGGTGGGCAATTTTGAGTATAGCCCTTATCGCCTTTCCTTCACATATCTTGCCGCTGTTCTCCTTCCCCCTCTTGCGGGTTACGTATATCGGCCTGCCGGGGATCAGCGCCACGTCCTCGACATCCTCGTCCTCTAGAAACTCGGCGATCCCCGCAAGCCCGACCGTGGCCAGCGTCCATCTCAGTGCCAGTTCTTTATTTATCTTCTTCAACACTCCGTATCTAAAATCGAGAGTGTCGTCTATTGTCTTTTTGTATATACGTGAGAGTATCTTCAGCACAGCGGGCAATTCGCCGCTCGAGAAGTCGCAGAATCCCTTCTCGACGCACGACGAGCGACACTCCGCGCAGTCAAGAATTTTCAATAATACGTGGTACATATCTACGGAGACGCGACGCGGTGTCTCTTATACTGAACTTACTAACCCCCAAAATTTTGGCAATAACTTGCTTATGTACGTAGAAGCCTATCTGCTCAGCCGCTAGGTAGGATAGAGCCGCCGCTATCACTCTGGGAGACTTCCCCTGGTAGATCCTCTTGTCTAGTTTTCTAAACATCTCCATGGCTACCTTACCTACGTCTTCCCTACCCAGCTCACTTGCAATTTTAGTAATGTAGAACTCCACCACCTCGCCGTAGCGCTTCTTCACATCTTCTTTAGTCTCTTTCTCTAGTAGAATAAGCACGACGCGGCGTTTTAGAGTTGCAACGCTTATCTGTTTAACGCGAGGCGGCACCACCTCAGGCCCTATGACGCTTCCACAGTCTTTACAAACATACTCGCCATCTACTAATACTATATTTTCCGACTTGCAGTATGGACAGTTCACGTAAGGGAGAAACCTATATTTATTAAAACAACTGCTTATATTTTTTTCTATAGAGAGAGTTCGTCAAAAGTTTTGAACCAGTAGACCCAGAGCCAGGCTTAAAACTTTTATAAAGTCACCATAGGCCAAACCTCATGGAGTTCTCGCTTCGCGTCGTCGAGGTTGATGACAATTTTCCAAATACAATAAAACTAAAGGGTGATGTGGAAGCCACGCTGGAGCTACCTCTAGATAGAATCGGCGTCAGACTAGCGGCGGGTGACCAGCTGAAGTTAGTAATCCAGAAGGAGAGAGACGGGGATCTAAGCCAGTACAAGATCTACATGTGGGGCCTTGTATACCACGTCGGGGGCGGGGTGACGCGTATATCAATCGGCGGGCTACAGCTTGACATACTGACAGAATTACCGCTGAAGGTAGGGGAAAAGGTGTACATAGGTATAAAATAGCCTGCGGAGTCCGTCAACGCCCCCGCCTTGTAAATTTTAAAATCTGGGCACTGTCCCCCATATGGCGAGCACACTGGCGGAGGCCAGCAAGCGATTCGTCGCGGAGCTCAATAACGTATTAGGCAGAGAGGTGCAGGTAGTGCTTTCAAATGGCGAGGTGTACAGAGGCGTACTACACGCCGTGGACAACCAGCTAAACATCGTCCTCGCAAACGCCATGAATAAATCAGGCGAGAAGTTCGCAAGGGTCTTCATAATGTATAGATACATCGTCCACATAGACAGCATGGAGAGGCGCATAGACATGAGAGAATTCGCCAGACAGGCGGAGAAGATATTCCCAGGCATGGTGAAGTACGTAGAGGAGACCAACACAGTCTTGATAGGCGACAAGGTTCGGGTTAGCGAAATCGGCGTAGAGGGCGTGGGGCCGGTGGCGGAGCGGGCAAGGAGGCTCTTCGAAGAGTTTCTAAAATCCCAGGGAATTACCTAGTCCCAGAAAGCCCTAGTTGCCGCGAACTGTTTTTCCGCGTCTATTATAGCCGCCCAGAGATCGGCCCCTTCGAGAAACTTGTTTAATATCTTCACCGCGGTTTTAGGCCCAACCCCGTGGGCTAGCTGGACCAACACGCCCAGCTTGCCGTGTTCCAAGACGAGGGAGGCGCTTAGTTGCAGGTTCTCCAGAATCTTCCTCTCGTCGGAGCTCAGCCTCTGTCTAATTTTAAACTTGTTAACCACAAGCCTCGCCTTTTCTAAGTCTACGTTTTTCACAACCGCCAGTGCCCTCACGCCACAGCGCTGGCACTGTACATCCTCCGGAAGCATAGACGCCCTAGAGGCGTAGACCCAGCCGCAGTTTAGACACAGCAACGTGACGTTTTTATTCAAAATCCTCCTCCTCGCCAAGTCGGCCAGGGACTCCCTGGACAGGCCCCTAAAGGAGAAGTCGAGGCGCAACGCCTCCTCCAAGATGGGCTTCTCCAACGCCGTAGGCCTCGCCAGCCTCTTCACCACTAGGAGCACCTCCCCACTGGACACCCTCCTAAGCAGTTCCGTAAGCGCCTTGACATCCAGCCTCTCTACGAACAACTCGTTTAGAGCCTCCACCCCCGGGAGATCGTCGGCGTACACCTCTGGAAGCTTAGCCGGCACGTCCTCGGCGTCTTTCGCCACTAGGCCAACCCGCCTAGCCACCTGTAGAAATCTGTATCTAAACATCTTCGAACTCCTCACCGCGTTTCTAATTGTGGTGTATACAAAAGAGTGCGGTTTTTTAAACACCTCCTCCAAAGCCTGCACCGGTACGAACTCCCTGAAGATTAGGAGGACTCTATACGCATCGGATCTATACCCCACAGGCCCCACGTAGCCGGAAAGCGCATGCGAGAGATACGCCCCAAGCGCTTCGTTGCCCTTATGCCCAAGACAGCTGTGGACAACCACATATCTATTCTCAATTACGTGGATGTGCAACCTCCCCGGCTCTGGAATAAGATCTGGGGTAAGCCCCTCTGTGTCCACTGGAAGCTCCTCCTCGCCCCCGAGCGATCTGCGGAGAACTTCGGCACGCCGCCTGCAGACCTCCTGAGCCACCTCGTAAGGCACTGGGATCTGCTCGCCGAGCCACGCCGGGAGGGCCCCGGTGACGTTGTGGTCGGGGTATAGGTACACCACGTCGCCCTCGCGCCTGGCGAACGTCCACACGCGGCCGGACAAGACAATCTTCGTTCCCGGCTCTATGGAGTATACAAACTCTCTATCCAACTCCCCAACTACCCTCCCAGTGGTGTCATCCACAGCTCCGTAGCTCTTCTCGTCTGGAATAGTCGAGACATTTTCAAAATAGTAGCGGATACTACCCCTCCTCGGCCGCATCCCCCTCAGCAAGCCGTGCCTCTCGGCGAAGTCCAGCACCATTCGGATATCCTCCTCGGTTAAGTTCCTGTAGGGATGCGCCCTCTTCACCACCCGCGCCACGTAGCCAACGTCCACCTCCCTCCCCTCCAGCCTCGCCTCCAGCACAATACCCACAACTTGATGCAACAAGACGTCGAGCGCATTTTCATGATACTCCACATCTCTCTCAAGAACTCCACCCGACGCCCACTCTGTAATCACCTTAGACTCGAGGTAGTCCTCCACATCTGACGCCACGACGACGCCTCTTGACACCAGCCCCAGCCTATGGCCGCTACGGCCCACCCTCTGTACAAGCTTAGACATCTGCCTCGGCGAGCCGTACTGCACCACCAAATCCACCTCCCCCACGTCGATACCCAGCTCTAGGCTGGAGGTGGCCACCACAGCCTTCAGCTCACCCCTCTTCAACCTCTCCTCCACAGCTACCCTATGCTCTCTGGAAAGCGACGAGTGGTGCACATCCACCACGTCGCCCATGAGAAACTTAAGACGGGAAGCGAGAAACTCAGCCCCATCCCTAGTATTAGTAAAAACCAAGACGGGGCCCCTCGCGGATTTGACGTACTCAGCCACCTTCTTAACACGCGCCACCGCCTCAGGCGTCGCGTCAAACTTCTCAGCCTCTATATAATCCTCGTCGACAGGCGTCGGCAGAACCACCTCAATCTCAAACCTCTTCTCCCCCGAAACGTCGACAACCTCCACCTTCCTGTACCCACCCAGGAAGGCCGCCACCAGCCCCGGCGAGCCCACAGTCGCCGAGAGGCCAACCCGCTGAAACTCCCCCGCGAGCTCCACCAGCCGCTCCAGCCCAACCGCCAGCTGGACCCCCCTCTTACTATTCACAAGCTCGTGGACCTCGTCAACTACGACAAACCTCACATTTCTCAAACTCTGCCTAAACCGACTATGCAGAAGCAGAATCTGCAACGTCTCCGGCGTCGTGATGAGGACGTCAGGCGGCCTCGACGCCAACAGCCTCCTCTCGCCCTCAGGCGTGTCCCCATGCCTCACGCCTATGGACAGCCCCACCCTCTCGGAGAGGGCGACAAGGCGGCGAAGCAGGTCGCGGTTCAGCGACCTCAGCGGCGTGATGTATAGACACCTAACCCCGGGCCCAGGCCCCGCCTCAAGAAGCCTAGAAAAAATTGGGAACAGCGCCGCCTCGGTCTTGCCGAACCCCGTCGGCGCGATGAGGAGGACATGCGCCCCACTCAAAATTCTGGGGATGCCAGCCGCCTGCGCCGGCGTAGGCTCTGTATAGCCCAGCTCCCTTATCGCCTCTCGTAGCTCTGGATGTAGGAGGTGGAAAACCACGGAGCGAAAAAAACCTGGATATAAAGCCCTAATGAGGCCACTCAATTGCAGAGAGGATTTCTGGTATCTTTGCCCTCGCCGCCTCTCTCAACTCGTCGTAGTAGTTTCGACCCGTCGGGTCTATCATCACTGTGAGGGGGCCGAAGTTCTCCACCTCCAGCACCCACATGGCCTCCGCGATGCCTAAGTCAAGCCAGTGGACGTCCACAACTCTCTTAATCGCCTTGGCTGCGAGGACCCCGGCGCCGCCCGTGAATATGGCGTAGGCCGCCACGTGCCTCCTCATGGCCTCCGCCGTTTTCTTCCCCATGCCGCCTTTACCCACTACGAGCTTGACGCCGAGCTTCTCTATCACGTCGGCCTCGAACGCCTCCATACGTGCAGAGGTGGTTGGCCCCATGCTCAAGATTTCCCACGTGCCGTCTCTCTTCCTAGCCACGGGCCCCGCGTGGTAGATAACCCCACCCCGCAGATCCACCGGGAGTCTGTCGCCTCTCTCCACGTACTCCAGCATCCGCTTATGCGCCGAGTCTCTTGCGCTTATCACCAACCCTGTGACGTACACCGTATCTCCCACCCGTAGCTTAGAAACCTCCTCAGCCGTGAGAGGCGTCTTTAGGTAGTACGTAGGCATGTCTCTAAGTGTCTGGCATATTAAAAAATGAGTAACGACAATCCACGTAAATAGACTAGTTAGAGGGCCCAGGAAAATATTTTTAACATGAATAGGGAAATCGCCATGCTTGAGCAAATCCTCCTCAAAGTTGCTAAAGAGGCAATTATACGCGCTAGCATCGGCCCCGCCTTTGATGTAAACAACGCGCTTAAGAAGGCCTACGAGGCGGAGGAGGGCGAGGCCGCCCGGATACAGCTAAGCGCCATATTAAAAAACATAGAGCTATCCACCTCGGAGAAAATTGCGGTCTGTCAAGACACGGGTTTCCCAAATTTCTACGTAAAGCTCGGCGATGGCTTCCCCCTCAGAAGCAGGATATACGACGTACTAACCCAGGCGGTGCGAGAAGTCACCAAAGAGCTCCCCCTGAGGCCTAACACGGTGCACCCCTTCAGCGAGAGGAATCCAGGAGACAACACGGGAATCGGCGCGCCTTGGTTCGACGTGGAGCTCTTCGACGGCGACTACATAGAGTTCTACTACGTGCCGAAGGGAGGCGGCACGGAGCTACCGAGTAAAGCCTTTACGCTACCCCCCGGCGTCGCCATGAAGGAGCTACCGCGCCTAGTGCTGGAGGCTGTCGTAGACGCGGGACCCATGCCGTGTCCCCCAGTGATAATGGGCGTCGGCATAGGGCCCTCCGTCGACATAGCGGCTAAGCTGGCTAAAAAAGCCGCAACTATTAGGCCCGTCGGCTCGAGGCACCCAGAGCCGGAAATTGCAAAGATGGAAGAGGAGCTTCTGAGGGCAATAAACAAGCTCGGGATGGGGGTACACGGCGTGGGCGGGAGGGTCACAGCTCTCGACGTACATATTGAATACGCATACCGCCACCCAGCCACGTTCTCCATCGGCATCGTGTTCTCCTGCTGGGCCACGAGACGGGCCGGGGCCAGGGTGTACCCAGACGGCCGCTACGAGCTAATCTAGAGATCCCTCGTACTTTTCCAACAACTTCTCTACAGCATACCGTACAGCCTCACACCTATTTGGAAAAAGCCCCCTAGAGACAAGCTTATCAACTTTTTTTACAAGAGACACGGGAAGTGTGACAGTGGTCAAGACCGCCCTCTCGACCTCCATGTATATTAACTAGAGTCCTCTTTTTAAAGAGTGTGCGAGCGCTCCCCCCTCCCCACCCCCGTCTTGGTGATTGTGGCCTCTGGCCACGGGGCAGTGGTGGGGTGGCCTCTGGTAATACCCGGCGAACAGCCTCTCGTGGGGTTTCCTCTGCATAAGGCTAGGAAGACGCTCCAGGTGGTTAGAGAGGCGCGCGTCTTCTCTATCAACCTGGTTCAAGACGCCGAGAAGGCCTACGAGATATTCGGTAAGCCGGGGGAGAAGAAGCTGGAGAGGTGGGGCAACGTGGCCGAGTGTAAAGTCGTGCCCTGTCAGAGGCTGGGCGACGCCTCGAGAGTTGTGGAGTGTGTATACAGCCACGAGGTTGAGGTAGGCGACCACGTAGTGGTTTTCTGTAGAGCAGTCGCCAGCTACGGCTGCGGTGAATACGCCGTGTGGGACCCCTGTTCAAAATAGCCCCCCGCGGCGGGGGGTATAAACACCACCTCGTCGCCGTCTTTAAGCTCCGTGTCAAGGCCCTTGAGCCACTCCACAGACCTGCCATTAACCAAGACGTTGTACATAGGCCTCAGCTGGTCGCCGTTCTGCAACAACTCGGACTTAAGTTTGGGGAACCTCTCATTTAACATATCGATGAGCCTCCTAACCGTGACGCCGTCGGGGACCTCCACCTCAGTCTTCAACACCCCCGTCAAGTCGAAGAGCGTGGCGAGGAACCTAACCCGGATTTTCACGTCTACACCGCGTGTCTGCTTTATAAGGCTTATCTCTCGAAATAGAAGCAAGGCGACCCCAAGCCGGATTCGCACACCCTAACCCACGTAGCCCCGATCAACTCGGCTATGTGCCTCGCCAGACACTCCCCGCTGACCCCCGCCAGGCCGCAGGGCACTACGTATACCTCGTCCCCGCCGAACGGCGTGGACTCGGAGCTAGATGCTAAGTACCTGCCGTCCAACCTGGCTAGAACTTCTCTAAACTTCTCCCCGATCTCGGCGGCGTCTGCCACCAGTTCGTGGTAGCCGTCTCTACAGAAGCCAGCAGTGATGTGGTAGTCGTGGCCGTGAACACGCCCCCAAGCCGGCGAGAAAGCAGGCCTATGGGCCACGGAGATGCTTCCCCTCACCTCGACACATGTACGCATCGTGGACACATTACTTTAATCCCTTTTTATACGCATACCCGTGGCGGCGATAGATGTCGACACGGCCGAGGCCGTAGCCAACATCCTCAGGAGCCTAGAGGTAAAGCGAGATAGCTACACGGACCAGAGGTTCTACCCCCCTCCCAGCGACGCCGTCGAGGACCAGGCCGCCTACTTCGTCTCCATGGTGGCTGTAGACCACCGCACAAGTCTATGGGAACCCTTCGAGGGAGTGATAGAGGGCGAGTTTTTCCACGGCGCCGACGCCCTATACCGCCTAGGCAGGCTTGCATACGACAAAGGGTTTTTCAAGGCGAGGAAACTAGCCGAGCTGACGCCGGAGGAGGCGGAGCCCCTCTTCACCCTGGGCGGGAGGAGGCTGTGGGATTTCCACACCCGGATCCTCCTTCTGAGAGACGTCGGAAAGAAGGCGGCGGCGAGAGGCGGGTTCGAGGCCCTCATCTCTGTAGACAGTGTAAAGAAGCTCCGAGATGCCCTCTCCAGCTTCAGAGCTTACGAAGACCCGGTGGGTAAGAAGGTCATGCTCCTCGCAAAATTTCTCGAGGGTAGGGGCCTGGCGAGCTTCAAAGACTCGGCGGAGGCCGACGTACCGGTCGACAACCACCTAAGTAGAGTGGCGTATAGGCTAGGAATTGTGGAGATAGACTTCAGCTTTCTGGAAAGCGGCGTGGAGGTGACGCGGGAGGAGGACATAAGGCTGAGGGAGCTGGTGAAAACCGCGTGGAGGATCGTGGCGAAGTTCGCCGAGCTACACCCCTTCGCCCTTGACGACTTCCTCTGGGGCTTCGGCAGGAAAATCTGCAGAAGAGAGGGGCCGCAGTGCGGGGTCTGCCCCTTTAGAGAGGTCTGCAGGGCTCGTAAACTGGGCAGATACCCACCTGAACACCTCCACCTATTGACGTGGTACTACTAGCCGTTTAAGGGCGGCGCGGGGAGAGATGGATATATACCTGAGCCTCTGGGGTTGCTATGAGGGTTAGGTCTGTGACTTTGCACCTGATGTGGAACGACGACTTTTCCCTAGTTGATCAGTTTCTGCAGAGGGCCGAGGCGGCGTCGCCTCTGACTATACGCGTCTCGGTGTCGCCGCCACCTGCACGCGAGGCGGAGAGGGTGATAACTAGTCTGAAGGAGCGCGGCGTTAGGTACATATCAGCGATTCACCTCTACTACGACGCTGATGAGGTCTACCGCTACGTATCGCAATACAATGTATTCGCCTCCCTGAGTGACGTTGGTGAATACATAAAATTCTTGCAGAAGATATACGCCAAGGGCGAGGTGCACCTCTCCCGCTACGTCTCCCTAGTGCTTGGGGGAGCTGTCTTCAACTCGCCCTACTTCCCCGCATCCATCACCACGCAGAGGGGAGTCTCGATATCGCTGTTGTATCCAAACGACCTAGAGGGCATAGACGACGTGGATAGAGTCTTAAAGAGGGGGGAAGAGATCGGGAGGCAGATCGCCTCTTCGCTCGGCGTCGAGTTTCTCGGCGTCGACGGTTCTCTATCTCCGTGGGGCGAGGAGAGCGTGGCCAAGGCGGTGGAGCGGCTGTTTCAGACAAGGCTGGGGGAGCCCGGCTCCCACCATGCAATACGTCGGCTAAACAAAGCTATTGAATCTGCCCGGGTTAGGAAGGTGGGGTTTAACGAGGTGATGCTACCCCTGGCCGAGGACGAGGAGCTGAAGCGGCTGGTTAGGGCAGGCGCGCTGGGGCTGGACAAATTCGTGAGCTACACATCTGTGTGCATACCTGGCCTCGACATGGCCCCGATAAGGGTGAGAGACTGGGGGGCGCTGAAGAAGGTGTTGTACGACTTGGCCGCAATTGCCGAGGCCAAGGGGAGGCCGGTAGGCGTGCGGATATTCCCCGTCGACTTGGAGGAGTACGACGTCGAGGGCTTTGGCGCCACTCCGTCGCTCCGCCTCTAAGATTTAAATTGCAGAGTGGGAGGGGTCGTGATTCGCCACCTCATGCTGTCGCAGAGGCATCTCAAGGCTTTGCTAGAGGGGGGCAAGAAGTCCACGATTAGGCCGGGGGTCTTGAGGGTAGCCGACAGAGTCTACATACACAGCGGAGGGAAAATCGTCGCCGTGGCTGAGGTGGCTGAGGTGGTGTACAAGCGAGTCTCCGAGCTAACCGAGAGAGACGCCCTGCTAGACGGCTTCAACTCCCGGGAGGAGCTGGTGGCTTACCTAAAAAAGAGGTACCCCGGCCTGCGGGACGACGCGGTGGTCACAGTTGTAAAATTCGGCAAGGTAAGCAAGTTGGAGATGCCAGAGGACGCCCACTACGGAGGGCTGACGCCGGTGGAGATAGCAACGCTGGCGTTGAACAAGCTTAAGCTAAGCCCACGCGAGCAGAAGGTGCTGAAAGCCGTGGTGGAGACCGGGAGCCTCAGAAAGGCTGCTATTAAGCTCTACGGAACAGTGGATAAGAGGGGGGTGATTAGGAAGATTTTAAGAAAAGCCGCGTCGCTACTCATGAATGGAGGCCTGGACCGCGAAATTAAAGACTATTAAGACATTGGAGGAGAGGCTGGCCAGAGAGGAGATTCTAGAGGCTAGGAGAGATCACCACGCAAAGAGGCCGCCCAGGCCCTGTGGCATAACTATACACACAGGTGTCGGTTGCCCTCTGGCGTGTGCGTACTGCTACATATACGACATGGGGTTCCCCGGCGCCGCGTCGCCCTACAGACTAACGCCTCTACAAATGGCATACGCCATTGCGGCGAACCCCCACGTGGCGGTGGGGGAGTGGGGCACCTTGGTCGCTGTGGGGTCGGTTACAGAGCCCTTTCTCCCAGAGACGAGAGAACTGGCGGTGGGCTACATGAAGGCGGTGGCCGCCTACCTAGGCAACCCGATCCAAGTTTCGACGAAGATGCCGCCTCCCGCCGAGCTCGCCGAGGTTCAGAAGGGACTCGACGTCTTGATAAGCGTCACCGACTTGAGCGGTAGACTGGAGCCGAAGGCGCCCAGCCCGGCGGATAGGCTCAGAGCAGGCGCGGAGTTGCTGAGGCGGGGCGTTAACGTCACGCTTTTTGTCCGGCCGGTGGTGCCAGGCGTCACGGATAGGGAGCTGACGCGGCTCCTAGCCTATGCACGTGAGCTGGGCTTCCGCAGGGTTGTTTTCGGCACCCTCCGCGTGACGACGGGAATAGCCGCCAGGCTCAAAGCTTTCGGGGTCGACGTTAGGCCGTATGTCAAGGAGCTGCATCCGAGGCGGCAGACGGCGATTAACTACCCCAAGAGCCGGGTCGTGGCTACGGCGAAGGAGCTGGGATTTGAGGTCTTGCCAGCCTCCTGCGCCTCCAACGTAGTTGCCCATGGACAGGCGTGCGCCCTGTGCCGCTGGGGGCCGTGCGGCGACTTAAAGAAGCTGAGGGCCGACCCCGAGGACATTAGGGAGTATCTAGAGGCGCGGGGTTACAGAGGCGCGGGGGTGGCTGTGGAGGGGTTGCGCATCCGCCTCAATGTAAAGATATCACGCGTCGACATGGTATTTCTAGAGCAGGCAACGAGGCTACCGGTGGAGGAGGGGACTGGACGCGGCTGAGGCGCCTGCCGTCAGTAGCGGCTGGCTAGCCTCTTCTGCATATTCGTAGGCCACATGAGGTGCGTAAGCGACTCCGGCGTTTTCGACAGCAGAGCCGTCAGCACAGCCTCGACAAGGTCGGGGCTCACCCTCACGTATTGATCCACTGCGTCGAGGATCTGGGGGTATCCGGTCACCGTCGAGGTGGTAGACGCCAGGTAAGACACTATCTCCCCCACGCCCAGGCCCCCCATGTCTAAGACCTCTACTCGCACTGCCGTTCTGTGACCCGGCGGCATGTAGTACACGACCTCCACGTCGCCAAGCAGACGCAAGTGGGGATACGTCGAGGTGGTGAGCACCGCGTTAAAGTTCTGGCCGAACTCCACCAGCCTTCTACAAAGCCTCTCCCCCCTGGGGCTTAGGCTCACCCGCTCCCCCTTGTGGCACTTCAGGATTGCCTCCCTCTCAGGGCCTCCCTCGCAGTCTGCATAGTGTATAAAAACCCACCTAGGCAGGAGATCTCGCAACTTGCCTAGGCTGAAGTACTCGCCGGGTCTCAGCATCGCCGAGGCGGCGACCTTGTCGTTTACAGGTAGGCACCTCCCCGCTAGTAGGGATAGATACCTCGACCTAACCCTCTTTGCCACAGCGACGATGCTGGCGCCGCTCCTCGCGGCGTAGCTGAGGAGTCTGTCTACCGCCTTGTTGACCTCCTCGAGGCGCCCTCCCCTCACGGCGAGGTTGAAGGGGAGTGGGTGGATGGCTACTTCGCCGTCCAGCACCAGGAGGTCAAACCTCTTCTCCCCCCTCAGCTTGCCCGCTAGGAGCCTCGCCGCGAGGCGCTTCTCCAGCAACGCAGCGTACCTCGAAACATCGCCCTCTCTGCTATCGGCGAAGTAGAGCGCCCCCGTTAGAAACCTGTCCTGCACCCCGCCGGAGACGCCTACGTAGCCGTAGGCGACGACGGTGAAGACGCCGCCGACCAGCTCCAGGGGGGGCGAGCCGTAGGAGGAGTCCACGGCGTATACGTCGAAGCTCCGCGGGGGGCCGATCTGCCTCACCTCAACTGCGTTTCTCAAAGAGGCGAGTTCTTCCAGCGTTTTGCGTAGCCGCAGGATTTTCTCAGCGTGCCTCTCGACGTCGTGTCTTAAGGCGATTACTAGATCAGGCTCTAGCCAGTAGTCGAGGGTCTCCATCTACACCACCTCCTTTGTTTTTATCAAAATGGGCCTCCTCAGCGGGTTCATAAGCCCGGCGACGAAAAACTCCCTGGGCTGTAGCTGGGCTAACACGCCTTCGTTTATGTCGGCGAGGTCTAGGTATGTGGATATTTCCCTCACGTCGGTGGGGGCCGTGAGGCGGGAGAAAAATACGGTGCCTAGATTTGCCCTTATCGACGGGTCGATGTCGCCCACTATTCTCTGGCTCGCCAGAATTATGGAGAGGCCCCACTTACGGCCCTCCCTGACGGTGGTCTCTATGGCGTCTTTTGAAATTGTCCAGGTCTGAGGCGCGTAGTTCTGCGCCTCGTCAACCACAAACACTAGGCGGGCCGGGGCCTTTCCGCTCTTCACACCCGCCCACGCCGCCTCGATGACTGTGGCAATTATGGCTTGCTTCACCGAGAGGTCTGTGTCGTAGCTTAGATCCACAACTAGGGGAGAGGCGTCGAGAGAGAGGATGTCCCCGGGAGTTTTAACTCTGCTGTTCAGCTCTTCAAAAAAGACGCTGTCAACAAGTTGCTTCAAGTACAGCTCCACCTTCTCTATAGTGGAGTCCCGCGCGTTCAGCCTCTTCATAACTCTCCGCAGATGTGCGACAAAAGCGTCTTTAGACCACCTCCCTTCATACGTCATGGTGGCTATTTCGAGATACTCCCCGTGCGTCTGCCACTGAAGCTGAGCCACCCTAGCTATCACAGAGGCGAGGATGTTCGGCGGTATCTTAACCTCGGTGGACTTTATAACCGCGCCGTAGTAGGGGGCGTAGTCCACGCCGGTGTGGTCGAAAACAACCACCTTGTAGCCCCTCGCCGAGAGCTCGTTTATCAACGCCCTCACCAGCCTTGACTTGCCCACGCCCGTGGCCCCGAAGACCCCCACGTGGTGCGTCACGTAGCGGACGTCAAGCGGAAGGGCCCAACCTGAGTACTTATGCGCCCCCACGTAGATGTAGTCCCCCTTGAAGACGCCCTCCAGCGCCGAGGCGTCTAGGAGGTACACCTTTGAGCCCGGCGTCACGACGTTCGTCACCTCAGTCAGCTTGCCGTCTCTAATCGCCACGTAGGGCTTAACAACCGCAGAGGTGTAGGGGAGGAGTATGCCGTAGTCCACCATCTCAGGCCGATCCACATACGGAGTCCTCACCCTGTCGCGTATCACAGGCTCCAGCTTCGTCACGCGCCGCAGAAAGCCTACGATAACCTCGCCCGGGTTCTCCCGATCCACAACGCCGACTAGCTGCTCCTCGACGGCGTAGCGCTCGGCAGAGCGGTAAATCTGGACGGGTATGGAGCCTATAGTGGCGCCGCTCACCACTATCCCCAACTCCTTCACAGTAGGTACACGGCCACCGTTTATAAAAGAACCTCCACTTCCACAATATCGCCGTCTTTGATATTCAGCACGTCGCGGAGCCTCACGGGGGCGATGACTTCGATGACGTCTGTTGAGTGGTGGGTCCGCTCCGGCATAACGACTGCGCCCTCGACGCCGTTGATTCTCGCTCTAAACGCCTTGACGCTTCCATAAGTCCGCAGACCGTTTGAGAACCCAGGTATTACGACGCCAGGCAACCCGTCTAGATACCTCCGGTGTGGGAGGTACTGGGGGTCCAGCTTTACGTTAAGCGTACCCGGGTATGGCGCAAAGCCAAGCTTGTCCTCTATAGCCTTTTTGTAGCCGTCTAGCGATATGTAGAAGGCGCCCTCGCCGAGGCCGCTTACGACGCGCCCCACCAGCCTAATAGAGGCTATGTTGAAATAGCGTAGGAGATCTCTAAGGACAGAACTCAAGAGGTCCCTCCCTTTTGGGGAAAGCTTGACCACCGGACCCTCTGCCACGTAGCCCTCTTCCCTCAGCTGTTTTAGCAACTTGTATAAACCCTGGCGTGTGACGCAGAGCCTCCTAGCCGCCTCGGCTACGGGCAACCCCTCCACCGAGGCGAGCGCTATTAGATCCCCCACTAGTCGCCTCTCTTGGCACTCCATAACTCCAACACCCACTTGTAGAACGTGGCCCTCGCCAGATCAGCCACGACCTCTATCCTGTTCACAGCCTCGGCTAGGTCTCTGCCCACGGCCACCACGCCGTGTCGCTTCAAGATAGCCACGTTGCTCTTCTCAAGCGCCGCGGCGACGGCCTCGGCGAGCTCGGCAGTCCCCGGCTGGATGTAGGGCACCACGGCTATCCCCGACCCCAGGTAGGCCTCGGCCTCGGAGAGGAGATCCGCCTCTATCCTCTCGGCGAGTAGCGTAGGCAATACGTCATGGGTATGGACGACGGCGCCGACATCCCTCCTCCTTCTATATATTGCGACGTGCATACGCCACTCGCTTGTGGGCCTGAGCCTCCCCCTGATCACCTCCCCCTCGCCGTTGATCCACACCAGGTCCCCCGCCTCGAGAAACGGCTTCGGGTAGGAGGTCGGCGTGACGACAAACAGCCCGTCCACAGACACAGAAACATTACCAGAGAGCAGAGTCAAATGCCCCCTCTCATAAAGCAGACGAGTGTATCTAACCAACTCATCTACCACAGACACACGCAGAAGAGGTATAGACATATTTGTGCTTTATGTCCTCTTACACTAGCCGGCGACGCCGAACTCTCGATGGAGGCGGATTCGACGCGGAACAACAATTCTAACCTTTAAGTTGCCCATGTCGAGGGAAGCCCTCGGCTTCTATGAACCGCGGCTTTAGCTGTTGACTTATTTTCCATGCCTCTTCATATACCGTTCTATGTAGTAGAACGCAAATCTAAGTAGAATGACGTCGTGGATATAGCGAATCCAGCTCAGCCTAGCGTATTCAGGCGGAATTCCTAGATGAGCCAGAAAATTAGGCGACACTACGAGGCCGGCGGTGTAGGGAATTGCGGAGAGAGGCGTAATCAATATCATTGAAATGAAGAAAGGCTTGTAGAAGAGCCGCCGGGGTCTTATTCTGAAGGCGGGTAGTATAAGCAGGTAAGCGACGAGATAGATCAGCCAGAATAGTAAGAAGTACCAACCCCCAATTCCGATGAATATAGATAGGTAAGGCACGAGCAGATGGACTAGAGAAAGCCAGCGTGGAGATCCAATAATCGGGCTGGCGATCAAGGCAACTGCAAAGCCGTATGCGGAGAGGGGCGCCGCCGCAAGGAGAGTCGGTGCGTATGGGAAGAACCTAGCTGAGAAGAGGGAGAAGGTCCCAAAAAATGGCGTGAGTTCAGTTATAAGCCAGCGGGATAATGACGCCGCCTGTGGAGCCATATGCGTAAAACTCGCGGGCCTCGTTAAATAAGTTCTGGTAGTCGTAAGGCGAGGCCACAGGCGCCTTGAAGGTTGTGCCTATTACATAATTTGAATCGTCGTTATTGTTGCGGTAGTAGTAAACCCTTATGTAGTACGTAACCGTAGTGGATCTGATGCCACCTAACGAGCCAGGCACAGACTGTGCCAAGAACATGCTTCTCACAGCTCCATTTGTATCGACTCCGGCCGAATATCCCGGCCCGCTGTATGCGACTCCGTTTACCGTCACGGAGCAACTGCTGTAAGCCGGCCCTTGCACGCCGGAAAGTATTATGGAGAGTGCAGTTAAGCCTAGTCCCACCAGCGGGTTTGTGTAAAGTGTAGTCCACCCTAACAATGCGGCTAGCTCGTTATACGCTTGTATACCTGTGATAAATAGTTGGGTTACAGAAATTAAGAAGTTTACAGGCGTCCAATAATCCGTAGCGCCGGCAGTATTTACATATAGTTGCTTAGGAGCATTTGACGGCGATGACCAACACACACTCATTAGATAGGTCTTGCCTGGCAGGTCGTAAGTCGCGTGGGTATACGACACCCTGAATATCCATTCTACAGATGAAATTGGTATACCATGAAGAATTTGCGAAGCTAGCTCGGCTTTCGCCATTATGTGCGGATTTGTTTCATTGCGGTTTTGCGTGGGATTGGTGATAGATGTGAAGGCGCTGTTTCTCCAGATATTTACGAGTCTCTCGTCTCCCGTGATGTTAAACAGAAGGAAGCCGCGTCTAAACATGTATTTGCCGTATACCCACGTGGATGAGTTGTGTAGCCATATCTCGGCCCATTTATAGCCACTTAGCTTCAAGGTGCCCATCTTAACGTAGGGGTAATAGGAGCTCCCGCTGAGGGGTGTCAACGGCGGATCGAATTCCAGCACTATGGGGACCAAACTCGAGTTAAACTTAAACAGCGCAAATCCACCTTGCGCTGAGAAAGTGGTAGCCGAAGATTTAAATGTCTGACAAAGACCGGAGTTGCTCGTCAGAGTCATGTATAGTGCTCCAGCAAGATACCCACCAATATATATCCTTACCGTTTGACTCGTCCTTCCCGCACAGTTATATAATTCCAAATCTCCAATGTATAATGATATAAAATCTACTGAAGCTCCTTGAGGAATTTTTCCGATGAAGAGAATACGCCTTGTCTGGTAGAGATATGTTGAGTAGAAGTTATCCTCCACTAAAGCGCTGACGTAGTCAAACACCGTATTGCCCCACGTGGGGTCAAAGGGGCTGGGGCGTTCGTACTCCACAGTTACTGTAGGCTCAAAGAGTATCGTCACATCCCATGGACCTGTGAACACATCTACACTGATGAATAGATATTTAGAACGCAACTGTGCAGGTATCTGGAATGTGTAGATGTAGCCAAAGTTCGTGGTGGCGTAGGACGTCGCCGTCATGACGTATGTCTGGCTGGGGAGTGTCTGGGTGGGAAAGTCGCTGTAGTACAACGTTAGACGCACTGAGGAGGCGGGCGCGCCGCGTACGGCCACGTTAATGGCAGTAACGCCACGGCCGATATAAGCGTATGTCTGTGTGGTGTAGCTGTATGTTTTTGCGGCCGTGTTGAAATCCGTGGCGTATGTGAATCTCACCGAGAAACTGCCCCTAGTGGATACTGGCGGTGAATGAATTCTGAATATATATCTTGAATACGAAGACGCCGTAGCGGCTACCGAGACTTCGGGAGGGGACTGCCACCTCCCCCTTAAAACCCTAATGACGGTCTTGTTAACCTCATAGACGTCAGGAGAAATTTCGCGGCCACTCAGAATAATTGTAGCTGATGCAGATGGTAAGCCGTCTTTCTCGGGATTATCGCTGTACAAAATCTCAATCTTTCTATCACCCACCACTAACACTGCCTTTTTGCCCTTGTTTATGTGTACTCTTTCTGCCTTTTTAGGAATTGCCAGGAAAGGGCCTGAGAACACGGGCACGGTGAGATTCACGGGCCTCCGTGGATCAAAACTACCCTCAGCCCATACGGCGTCTTTAAACTCAAGTATATGCACCTTGATGAGGGGAACCGGCGTGCCGTTTATTACAACATATATATGTTCCGGTATTCTATCCACAGCAACGAGAACTACGTCATCAAACGAATTTGATAGCGCCATGGCCATGGCGGACACCGCCAACACAACTATCGTCGTCACTTCTGCCCACCTCATACCATGCCAGGCGAATTTGTATATATATATCGCTGGACAATAACCGATAAGTTTATTTGTCAAATCATGAAAACTATATAGTTGGTTGAGGCCCTAGCCCTATCTTCTCTCTATACTCGTCGTAGCGCTTGACCACCTCGGCGTGCCACCTCTCCGAATCAGACCCCTCTTGGGGATATACGAGAGATTAATTTCTCTATATGCATAAAAGAACATCTTTAAGACGCAGAGACTTAATTTTACACATTTATGCCTTGCTCTTCGGCACCGTGATTTCTCACGTAACGTCCCACGTAGTAGTACACAGCCCTGAGCAGAGCTACGTCGTGAATGTAGCGTACATAACTCAGCCGGGCGTACTCCGGCGGCACACCTATATGCCAGAGGAAGGACGGCGGCACTAACAACCCCGCTGTGTATGGAAACGCCGCCAATGGCGTTACGAGAATTAGAGCAGTTAGGAAAGGCTTGTAAAACACCCTGGCTGGCTTGATTACAAATAGCGGCAGAAGAAAGATTGTATTGGTACTTTGAGTAGAAGTTGTCTTCGACTAGGGCGCTTATAAAGCTATAAACCATGCGGCTCCATGTGGGATCTGAGGGACTAGGCCTCTCGTACTCCACTGTTACTGTAAGCTCAAATGTCACGAGTAAATCCCACGGGCCTGTAGAGATGTCTACAGATATCCATAAGTATTTTGAGCGTAAACTTGAGGGTATTTGGAAAGAATAGATGTACACATAGTTTGTGCTCACAATGGCGTTTGCTGTAAGCGATTGTGTGTACGCCGGTAGCTGTGCCGTCGGGGTGTCGCTATAGTAAATGTTCAGACGAACAGAGCTGACGGGCGCGCCGCAGATTGCCACGTTAACCGTAGCGATCCCTCGGCCAATGTATGCGTATGTGTGTGGTGTAGCTGTAGATCTTTGTTCCTGTGTGGAATCAGACGCATATGTAAACCTCACGGAGAAGCTCCCCCTTGTGGGTACGGGGGGCGAATGTACCTTGATTATATACCTGTCAAACCCAGAGAATATGGGTATAGTTAAATTGATTGGCTTCTTAGGGTTGTAGGTGCCCTCGGCCCAGATGGCGTCTTTCATCTCGAGGATATAGACTTTTGGAAGCGGCGTAGGCGTGTTATTCAAGATGACGTAGACATGGTCTGGAATTTTGTCAACAGCTACGAGCAGGATATCGTCTAGCGAGACTCCCAGCGCCAGAGCGGACAGCGCCAGTATGGTCGTTGCCAGCCACGCCTCCCGCATAGTATCTCTAAAACTAATTCGTTTGATAGCTAGCTAATATCAATTGATTAATTACGCTAGTGGCAACGGGCCGAGGCCTATTTTTTCGCGGAATTCGTCATACTTCTTGACTACCTCGGCGTACCACTTGTCGAGGCTGGATTGGCTCTCCGGATATGCCAGGTAGAGGTCGCCGATTTCCTTGGCGTATTGTATCGATGTGCTGAGCTTCCTCAGCAGGTTGGGTCTTCCTAAGAACTGCATCATTACTCTAAACTTGTCGAGGAGGGATAGATTAGTGCCCTTGGCCGCTAGGTGGTATATCTCGTCTTCGTTTAGAATCTTGCGGGAGAGGCCGAAATTGAGGTCGTCGTTGTCGAGGGTTTGTAGCATAAGCCTAAGCACGTCGAGCTGAGCCTGTCTGTAGCCCCACTCCCTCATGTAAAGCACGTTGTACTCCCACAGCGTCTTCTCGGAGAAGTCGCCCTTTTCAAAGGCCTTTGCTATAACTCTGGAGGACAGCTCGGCGGTTAGCAACGCCTGCCCGATGCCGCCGCCGTGGATGGGGTTTACGGCAACCGCGGCGTCGCCAAGGGCCACTATGCCGTTGCCCACTAGCGACTTCAACGGCCTCCTAGTGGGTATAAAGCCCCCTCCTATGTGGTACTTCTTGCTGACTCTGAAGCGTGGGAGTATGTACTTCTCGTAGTAGTTCCTGGGGTTCTGCTTCAAAATGCCCCATATGCCGAGGCCTACGTTGAGCATAGTGGCGCTACGCGGAAATATCCACCAATAGCCGCCCGGCGCCACCGTCATGTTGAGATAAATCTTGATGTACTGGGGACTCTCAAGGGCCTCGTCTACGTACACAATCTCCCTGTATGCATAGGACACGTCCTCGGGGTGTAGCGGCTCGGATATGAGCCAGCCCGCCAACTTGCTACGGAGGACCGCGGCTGAGCCCGTGGCGTCCACCACAATTCTCGACCTAAACTCCTTAGCCACGCCGCTTCTCCTCTCCACAGCCTTCACGCCGACAACCGCGCCGTTTTCTACAATAGGCTCCGTAGCCGTGTGCCCCTCAAACAACGTAGCACCCGCCCTCACCGCCTCCTCGACTAGCCACTTACCCCACGCAAATCGATCCAGCACATAGCCCTCGCCTTTGATTATCAACCTCGTCTTTTCATCTGGACTTATCAGCTCCACCCCCTCTATCTTGTTCTGGAACACCCTGGGGTTGGGCGTTAGATACTTTGCCATCCTCTCCACGTGGTGAAGGCCAAGACCGTCGCCGCAGGTCTTTACGCCTATCTGATCGCCGCTTTTAGACTCCAGAAGAGCCACCTTGAACCCAGCCTTGGCGAGAAGATATGAGGCGTACGCCCCGGCCGTGCCGCCGCCGGCCACGACGACGTCAAATCTCTCAGACATGGAAACCACAGCGATTTGTGATATTAAAAAAAATTATATTTTCAAAACGTCGCCTGGCTTCATTACGAAAACCTTCGCCCTAGACACAGCCTCCACACGCGTCTTGAAGTCCTCGGGGTCTTGTTTAATCAGCGGGAAGGTGTTGTAGTGCATCGGCACAACCCTCCTAGGCCTCAGTAGTTGCGTAGCTATCGCAGCCTCCCGGGGTCCCATGGTGAAGACGCTACCAATCGGCAACAGGGCCACGTCTATGTCGTACAGCTCTCCTATCAGCTCCATGTCTCTAAACAGCGCGGTGTCCCCGGCGTGGTACACCGTACCCTCAGGCGTGGCTATTACGAAGCCGGAGGGGGCGCCTCTATTCGCCGTGTGGAAGGCGGGCGTCATGTAGACCTCCACCCCGTCCCCCAGCTTAATAGTCCCGCCTATGTTCATCGGCATCGTCTGCGCCTCCGGTATGCCCTTCTCGGCCACCTCGAGCGTAAGCTCGAACGTCCCAACTATAGGCGCCTTCGTCGCCTTGGCGATGTCAACGGATTCGCCCAGGTGGTCAAAATGGTCGTGTGTTATCAAGATGTGGGTAGGCTTTGTGTTTATGACCTCCTGGGGGGAGGTGGGGGACAGCGGGTTGGTGATCCAAGGATCTATCAACATCCTGAGCCCGCCGGTCTCTATTAGAAACGCGGCGTGTCCAAACCACTTGATCTGCATATAGCGAGACTTGTGTCTGGTATTTAACTTTAGCTCCTTTTCTTCAAGTCAAGTCTTATAGCGTTTGCATGGGGCGCGTATACCCTCACCGCGTAGCTCCTCTCCAGCTCCTTTACCACTTCGCTAAAGAGGCGCCACTCCACGGGACGCAACAAGACTATCTTGACGTGGTGGGTGTCGGTGGCTGGGGAGTAGCTGTATTTCACATACTTCACAGAGCCGGCGCCCAGCTTCTTCACAAGCTCAACCACCCTTTCAATATCCCTCACGCCGTGTGTCATGTCACCAGTTTAAAAATACTGATTTATTTTCTCAGAGAACAACGCCTCGACGAAGGCCCTCAGCTCAATCCCCCTTTCATACTCCTCTCTGCCCACCCTCTCCGAGACGCCCAGCACCTTCCACGGGCCCCTGCCGAACTTGACGAGTAGATACGCCTCGCCGCCAGCCCTCTTGGCAAACACTAGAAGCTTCTCCACCTTCTCAGCCTCTATCTTGACGGGGGCGTACTTAGCCCTGTACTTAACCTCAAACACGAGGACCCTCCCTCTGCACACCGCCACTATATCGGGCACGTATCTTTTCCTCACACCACCCCCCGACGAACACCCCCTCAAAACCGCACACCCACGCTCCCAAAAGTAGTTGGCCAGCTCCCTCTCCTTGGCGGAGCCCTTCCTCTTGACGCTCATAGCACCTCCACCTCTCTATACGGGTTGCACAACAACCTCTCGACGAGGCCGCACCTCTCACAGCCGCACGAAACCCTGCCCTTCACAACGAGCTCGGTTAGGTGGGGGTCGAAGTGCCTCGCGTCTAGCAACAAGCCGGCCACGGGCTTCCCCACCAGCAACCTAAGCTCCTCCCTACTCTTAATGTAGTACACCCCGTAGCCTCTGTATTCCTCGGCCCCACGTATGAGGACTGTGTTTCTGCCCCTCACGGCGGCTCCCCAGACGTATATTGTGAGGTCTGGACGCAACTCCCGGGCGAGGCCTACCCACAGCCTCTTGGCAGTCTTTAAAACAACTCCACGGGTTGCTTTTTTAAGAGCGTTGTGGAGGCAGTGCAGATCTTCGCCTACCAACGGGATTAGCTTGGGGTCGTGGACGTCGCAGATAGGCACCACTTGGGGAAGATCAACGTCTAGAAACTTTTCGCTGTATAGCAGAATCACAACTCTTCTTCAAACTCCTCCTCTTCCACCAGCTCCTCTCCGCCCTCCTCGACGTACAAGACTCCTAAGTCTTTCAACTGGGCGTAGAGCTTCTGCACCGCCGTGGCCACATCCTTTTCCGACTTGGCCCCGGTGCACACAATCTTCCCCGAGCCGAATATGAGGATCACCACCCTGGGGGACGACATCCTGTATATGAGGCCTGGGAACTGCTCCGGCTCATACATGGCGTTTTCCAGCATCAACACCGCCTGCTCGAGATCAACCTCGGCGTGGAGATTTCCGCTGGCAACGATGTTTTGGATCTGCACCTCCGGGTCGAAGGGCACATCGGCCCCGTGATCTTTAAGCAGTTTTACAAGAGCCCTCACCGCGTTTTTCAAATCCTCTTCGTTTTTAGCCCCCGTGCAGACCATTTTACCTGTTCTGAAAATGAGGGCGGAGATCCTGGGCTTGGTGAGGCGTAGGATGAGGCCTGGGAACTGGTCCGGGTTGTACTCGGCCATTGTCAACCTCTCTGCCAGCTGCTCAAGGTCAAGCTCGACGCCTAGGTTCACAGTTGCGACGATATTCTCAATACGGTAAGACGGCCCTGAGTGAGACATATGAGAGTTTATAAACCCATATTTAAATATGCCTGAGTGGAAATATCACTAATACGGCACACACGCAGGCTAGTGGCCGCCCACCCCCGCACCGGCAGTATACGGCCCGCGCTAGACGGGCTGGAGCCGCCACGCGCCTTGCGGCGTCTACACCCGCGGGGATTACACACGGGCTTTATATTTGACGTGGTTCTCGATGGACGTGCTCTCGGTTTTAGACAGCGAGTTAAGAAAAGTTTTGTGGGGGCTGGCGTCGGAGTTTGCGTATCTGGCTGTGGTGGGTACCTCGGTGATTCCGCCCTGTAGCTTATTGAGGCGGCGGCTGGAGAGGGTGGTACGGCCGGAGCTGTTGTCTCTCCTCGCGACAAAGGTTGGGGGCGACGTTCCAGACGTCTTGTTGAACTCGGCGCTTGGGATGAGGCTGGGAGGCATCCCTAAGTGCGAGCTTATGTACGAGGCTCTGCCAGAGCTGTACCAGCTCTGCGTCGCCCTGCGGCTTAGAGGCCGCGAGCCTATGTACAAGGTGGTGTCTGAGGTGGTTGTGCCGCTGGCTGTGTCCGCCTCGGCGGCGGGGTACGAGGAGGGGGATGTCCTCCTGGCGAGCTACCGAGCGGCGGCATACAGAGGAGAGAGAGACCTCGCCGCCGTGATGAGGTATTTTGACAGGTGGCCTATGGTGGCTAGGTTTTAAATATTGGAGTGGGGCCGCACGTGTTTAAGAGGGGCGACTGGGCACTGTTGTTAGAGGAGCGGGGGGGCTACAAAACTGTGGCTAGAGTGGGCGGCGGGAGGATCCAGACTATCAGAGGCTTTATAGACACCGATAAGCTCGTAGGAGCGCCCCACGGCTCCGAAATCACAACCTCGCTGGGCGTCAAGTTTAGAGCCCTTTCGGCTACTATTTTCGACGTAATTGAGAATAAGTTCGAGCTGAGAGCCCAAGCCATATACCCCAAAGACGCTGTTTACATCATAAAGGCAATAGGCCTAGGTCCGGGTTTTAGAGTGGCTGAGGCCGGCACCGGCTCGGGCTTCCTGACTGCCGTGCTGGCTTGGTACGTAAGGCCTTGGGGGGTTGTGTACAGTTTCGACAACAGAATAGAGCATATGAAAGTCGCTGTGCGCAATCTCGGAAGGATCGACCTACTGAACTACGTCGATTTACAGGTGAGGGACGTGGTAAGGACTGGCTTCGGCTCTATACGGGTAGACGCCGTTGTACTCGACATGGGAGATCCGTGGAACGCGCTGGACCGCGTCTCAGAAGCTCTAAAACCCGGCGGGGTTGTCGTGATCTTCGCCACGACTGTGGAGCACATGGCTAAGAGCGTCGAGGCCTTAAGAAAGAGGAACTATGTCAATATATCTATAGAGGAGGTGCTGGTCAGGCGCTGGAAGAGCGTACCTGGCGAGCTGAGGCCAGAAACCTTCGATGTCACGCACACCGGCTGGATCATATCTGCGAGGTTGGTTTAAGTTGTGAAGTAGGACGTCGACGCAGAACCTTGGCGGCATTATTCTCCAACCTATCTAGGCTCTGTTGAGCTACTTCGGCATTTTCGGCATCTCGTGGCGGGTGATTAGGGCGGCGCCCGCCCTCCCGGATCTGTGATTAGTATCGTGTCTAAGGTGAAACTTTTTATTGCTGTTGTTAGAGGCCGCTATGGAGCTTGTCAGAGGCGCGAGGCCTCATGGCCGTGATAAGCTGAGGAGCAACTTGATTGAGTGGTTTCACTGGCTCTTGAGAGAGGCGGAGATGTACGACGTGAGGTACCCCGTGAAGGGGGCATACGTCTGGCGTCCATATGGCATGAAGCTGAGGCGGAACGTCGAGAACTTAATACGGCGGCTACATGACGAGGCGGGCCACCAGGAGGTTTTATTTCCCGTTTTTATCCCCTATGAGTACTTCGGCAAGGAGTCCCAGCACATCAGAGGCTTCGAGAGGGAGGTGTTTTGGGTTTCTAAAGGCGGCGAGGCCGGCGAGAGGCTTGTCCTGCGCCCCACTTCAGAGACCGCCATAATGCCGATGGTGAAGCTATGGGTGCAGGACTACAAGGATCTGCCCCTCAAGCTTTACCAGATTGTCAGCGTGTTTAGAGCCGAGACCAAGATGACGCATCCAATGATTAGGCTGAGGGAGATCAGC
This sequence comes from Pyrobaculum sp., assembly GCF_049971835.1. NCBI lineage: Archaea > Thermoproteati > Thermoproteota > Thermoprotei > Thermoproteales > Thermoproteaceae > Pyrobaculum > Pyrobaculum sp. The sequence goes on along the minus strand of NZ_JBMFKV010000001.1, from coordinate 19,240 downwards.
ATGTTTAAGGAGGCTCATACAGTCCACGTAAATAGGGAGGACGCCGAGAGGCAGGTGAGGGAGGCTGTGGAGATTTACAAGAAGATTTTCGACGAGATGTGTCTGGCCTATATGGTGAATAAGAGGCCTGACTGGGACAAGTTCGCCGGCGCCGAGTACACAATTGCGTTTGACACTGTACTGCCCGACGGCAGGACGCTCCAGATCGGGACTGTCCACTACCTCGGCACGAACTTTACCGAGGTGTTCGAGGTGACGTACCTCGACGCCGACGGGTCGAGGAAGCTGGCTCACACAACCTCCTACGGGATTTCCGAGAGAAGCATAGCCGCGATGCTTATCACCCACGGCGACGACGGCGGCGTCACGATACCTCCAAAACTGGCGCCTATACAAGCAGTCGTGGTTCCTATCTACTACGGAGAGGAGGAGCTCTCTGTAGTGATGCCATTCGTGAGAGAGGTGGTTAACTCCTTAGCAAGCGGCGGCGTGCGCGTCTACCTCGACGATAGAGCCGACAAGACGCCGGGCTGGAAGTTCTACTACTGGGAGCTCAAGGGCGTGCCCCTCCGTGTAGAAGTCGGCAGGAGAGATGTGGAAAAGAGGCAGGCTGTGGTCACTAGGAGAGATACTCTAGAGAAATACGCAGTCGGCCTAGGTAATTTGGTAGACGCCGTTAGGGAGTTGATGAGGGCCGTTGAGGAAAACCTGCGCAAGAACGCTTGGGAGGAGCTGAGGAGACGTGTGGTGAAGGCAGAGGGGGTGGAGGCGGCTAAGGCGGCGGTAAGAGAGGGCAAGGTGGTGGAGGTGCCTTGGAGCGGCGATAATGAATGTGGGATGAAGATACAGGAGCTCGTAGGCGCAGACGCGTTGGGGGTGGCGATGGACGCAGACGCATCAGTGGGCGGCTACGATCTACGCGACCTCGTGTGTAGAGACAGGCGGGCCGAGGTGTGGCTGAGGCTTTCCGAAAGGTACTAACCACGCCGTGTAGAGGCCTCAGCCGCTCGCAACGCATCACAGACGGCGGCGCTGTGAGGTTGTGTCCTTAGCTACGCGCGGTCTGTAGTATGGGCGAGCCCCGGTTTATCAACTTGCGGCGCCTCTTTTGCAAAATTTTTTAAATAGCTCGTAATTTTGGACCCGCTATGCCTAAAAAGAGGAAGAATCGAGGTAGGAAAAAAGGCGACAAGGGTCGGGAGCCCTATGTCCACTGCGATAACTGCGGCAAGGTTATGCCTAGGTCGAAGTCTGTGAGGGTAACAGTTCCGCATTCCCCTGTGCCTCCAGATTTGGCGAGAGAGCTGGAGAAGCAGGGCGCCATAATCTCCCGGTATTTGGTGACCAAGACCTACTGTATAAACTGCGCCGTCTTCTTCGGCATAATAAAGGTAAGGTCTAGAGAGGAGAGGAAGAAGAAGATACCGCTTCAGCAAGTCGTTTGAGCTTTTTAATAAAAAGCGACGTAGCCTGCCCCTGGTCGATAAGCCCGGAGCAACTTGTGAAAAACCGGTTCGACGTGTTAGTTGACTTCGTTGTTGAGTCCCTCCGAGGGGGGGCCCGCGAGGTATACGTTATGTTGTGCGACGGCACAACTTACCGGGTGTCGGCGGCGCCTCTCCTTAGGGCCCGCGAGGCGGCTAGGTGGTTGCTCTCGAATCCGCACTTTAAAACCAACCTAAAGGCCATCGTGGGGAGGTATAGAAACGTGTACTACCTCCATGAACGTGGCAGAGACGTCTCGGAGGTGAGGCTGGACGGTGAGGGGCTGTATGTATTCGGCGACCACGACGGGCTGAGCCGCGAAGATGAGGAGTTTTTGGAAAAACACGCCACCTGGGTCTCGCTGGGCGCGACGCCCTACATGTCTTGGCAAGCCGCGGCGTACTTGGCATATTTATTGAGACGATTAAGTTTAATATAGGGCAACCCCCCAGCGCCGTGGTGTTGGAGCGGTTGAGGAAGAGAGTTAACCTAGACGCCGTGGGTAGGTACATCCCAGTAAACCCAAACGTCTTAACTCTCCTGTCTGTACTCGTGGCGTGGGGTGGGGTCTTGCCGGTGTGGCTATCCGCTGCGCCGCCTTGGCTCTTCATAGCGGCCTCCGGCGTCTTGGATGTGCTAGACGGCGCAGTTGCCCGTAGTAGCGGCAGGGCATCTAGAAGGGGCGCCTTCATAGATTCATACCTAGATAGATATACAGACGCCGCCTACATACTCTACTTCTGGAACTACGTAGATCATCTCGCCGCGTTTTTAGCCCTCTTGGGAACCTTCGCGATAAGCTACGCGCGGTGCAGGGGAGAGTCTCTGGGGGTAGAGGTCAGGGGGGTCGGCTTCATGGAGCGGGGAGAGAGAGTTCTCTATCTACTAGCAGTCTCGCTGGTGCTGGAGATCTCCCCACAGCTCGTCAACCCGTTGATGTACCTATACACGCTTCTGGTCAACTCCGCGGCGGCGTATAGAGGCTACGCCGTTTTTAAAAAACTGAAGGTCTCCTAAACCGGCGCCCATGGAGAAATATTAATATAGCACACCTAGACGTGGATCAATGAGCGTCGTTGCGCATATCACAAAAAACACAGTGGCCAAGCGCGATGTCATTAATAAAGATGTCATGGAGGCTGTTAAGGACGTCGCGATAGAACTCCTAAAGGCGTGGAACCCCGCGGCCTCCGACTTCATAATACTACGAGATTTCTACTCAGTCTCATACCCAGCGCCCCTCTCTAGGGAACTCCTCGAAAAAGTTCGGAAGTACTCGCCAAAGAGAATAGAGAATAGAGTGGAGGTAACCCTGCCGGTTTTTGAAATTGTCCACGGGGCCCAGTGGGCTGGGGACAGCTTAAGCGTCGGAGACGCTGTTGTTGTATTCCCCTTTATCGACGACGCCACGACTGAGGAGGTGCTGAGGGGGGTAGTGCAAAACCTCGCGGGGCAGGAGGAGGGGGAGGATTTAGAGTAGCCTAGTAGCCCCGCGCAACTCCTCGATAGAGACGCCCATAGCCTCCAGTATCTGTTCTAGCGACGTGTTTATGTACTCCAGGTACTTCTTCTCGTCTATCTCGTCTATTCTCGCCAATTGTATGGGCTTTACCCCAATTGCGTCTTTCGTCTTGATTAGGACTATGGCGTCTCCCCGCCCCACGTTAATTCCGTATTTCAACAGCTGCTCAGCCGCCTTGACGTGTTGCGGCTTGTTCTTCGTGTATTCATTCAAGTTCTTGTTCAGAACGATTTTTATCCCAAGCTTATCCAGAGTGATTTTCTTCTCCCTAATCTTGGCCTCTGTATCTTTAACCATAGCTACAACGGCGTCGCGGACCTTAGTGATGTCTTCCACCGTGTTTATATTCTTTAGACTTTCTATAATTTCCTCCACCAGCTCCTTCACAAGCGGCGGCGCGTTGCGTTTCTTCGCCACAATACCCTTGACTATGACGCTCCCATCGCTAGTCACGCCTAGGTAGTTCTTCTTACGGCCGCTAAACATGACGAATTTATACACCTTGTCAAGCTCTATATCTATCCCCAGCTCCTCTGTGTAGGCCACGAGCTTCTTTAACTTCTCCTCGGAGACATTCCAGAGAAAGAGAGAGTCCGTATCTCCGTACACCGGTATAAGGCCCAGCTCCGTCGCCTTGAGCACTGTGCTGGTCATTATGTACCTAGCCAGGGCTGTTGTGAGCTCGGCGACCGGCGGGCAGTAGAGGGGAAACGTCTCTGCGCCGAAAACGCCATAGGAGGCGTTTATGAAAACCTTCATGGCGCTCTGGACTACGTCGTATAGCTGCCTCTCGGCCGGCGTCGGCGCCTTCTTAGCCAGTTTCTTATAGACGTGCACCCTTAAGTCCCTCAAGATGCCCACCAGGGTGCTCGTGAGGCCGGGCTTGTCGCGGCAGACTGTGTGGGGTAGCTCCGGTATCGGCCTCTCCGCGTCCTGTCTACAGTTAACGGTCTCGTACGAGAGGTTCCACTTGCTGATTATCGAGGGGTACAGAGAGGCGAAGTCGAGGACGTACACGTCGAAGAAGATGCCAAGCGGGGGGTCCAGCACCACGGCCCCCGCGTACTTCTTCCCCTTGATTATGGCTTTTGTGTGGGTCTGCCCCTTTACGTTTAGAATATCCTCCTTGTTTGGTATAAGCCACCCCCTCCTGCGGTGTTCGTAGTACAGCATGTTGCGGATCCACGCCGAGACCTGGGACCTGGTGATGTCCTCTATGGGCATTTTAGCTATCCTAGACAGGAGGATTATTAGCTTCATCACCATTTCGTTGTTGTACAGCGTGAAGTAGAGGGTGATGAGGGCGTCTCTGTAGTTGTACTCGGCGAGTTCCCAGTAGCCCATTCTAGAGACGTTTTTCTGCCTCTCCACCTTCCCGACGCCTAGAATTGCGTATGCTATCCCGTCTAGTCCCCTCTCCCCCCTGTACACGCCGCCGAAGGCGTAGGCCTCGATTGCCTTTATGGCAAAGAACTTGAACATGTCTATGTGGACGCCGGGGGCTACACTGACGTAGTCCCGCTTGGCGGCTATTGGCAAGTCCTCCTTGGGTATGCCGAGGGCAATGGCTCTGTTGTAGAGGTAGGGGAGGTCGAAGTTGTCGCCGTTGAAGGTGATGACTATTGGGTACTGGACTATGGTTTTGAATACCTCCATTAAGAGGTCGTATTCGCTGTCGAAAAACAAAATCTCGTAGTCCGGCCTGTACCTCAGCTCGGCCTCCCTGCCAGGGCGTCTAAGCATCAACACCCGCCTCAGCCCGTCGCTTCCCACCAGAGCCACCGAGATTATTTCATACTCGGCGCTCTTCGGGTCTGGGATTTTGTTTTCCTGCGGGGTGTAGACCTCCACGTCTATGGCGACCCTCCTGATGTGGGGGATGGGCGCCTGGAATAGAGGTATCCACTCCTCTGCCACCTTGCTGTGTTCTTGTTTAAAGATGTTGGCGAGGGAGGACTTGACCTCTGGGGGTATTGAAATCTCTACGGGCGTGAGGCCGCCCCCGTTGGATCTATACCACATGCCCGGAATCACGTTTCTGTCGAAGAGGTAGCTGTGGTGGTACTTTATCCGCGACTCCCAAGTCTCCTTGAGGATGTCCCTCAGCGAGTTTCTGCCGCCGCCCACCGACAGAGGGTCTTTTGCATATACCTTAGTCACGAGAATCCTCCGGTCGTTTAGCGCGTCGTATTTCTCCTCTACGCCGAAGTGGCTGAACCCCTGGTGGCGCAGGGCGCTGGGGAACTTCTCCATTATCTCCTCGGGCGTCTTTGTCGTTATGAGATACGGCTTGTGGCCGGTGTTGTCGTACCAGTAGTACACGTTGTCCGTCGCGGGGTCGTAGAGCTTTACCAAGGCCTTGCCCTCCGCTCCGTCGTACACAACCGACAGCACGATCGAGGGCGGCGCCGTGGCAGAGACGATGCCCTTTATTTTCCCCTCCTCTATGGCTTCGCCCTCGTATTCTCTGACCTCTTCTTGTTCAAACTCTTCAAACTCCTCCTCAAACTCCGCCACATATATAGTAGTCGAGGTGGTTAAAAACTAAAACTGCATATTACCTCGCCAGTATAAAAGCTTATAAAGAGCTCTATCATTGAGTTTCGTGGTAATTTATGTTTCGCCGCATAAGAAGGACAACAAGACATCTGCGGCGACAGATCTCAAGCGAATTATCGTAACTGAGATAATAAACGAGGCGATCCACGGCGTAACTATCCTCGACGAGAGGGGGGTGCCCATTATACACCACCTGCCAAACACCCTAACGGCTAAGACCCTCCGCCAAGTCTCAAACCTCATAGAGATCATCAACATAATCAGGCAGAACCAAGACGAGAGCCTCGGGGAGTTTAACTACGTCACCGTCAAGTACGCCAACTACAAGGTCGGCATCTTCGAGCTACCAAACAAAAGAGGCTGGCTCATAGTTTTCGTCAACCCCCTCTGGCATATTGAAAACCTGTTGCCAAAAATCCGGCAGTTTGCCCACAGAATGGCCCAGAGCCTCACCTAGCCCCCCTGCCCAGCCTCTGGTGCGCCGACGCGAGCTCGTTCCTGGCAAGTGCCACCAGCAAATTCAACTCCCCCGCCAGCACGGTAGCCGCAACGATCTCGGCGAATTTCAACGCGTTTCTCCCCGGCGGGTCGCCGGGGCCCGCCACGCCCAGGAGCTCCAGCGCCTCTCTCTGCGTGGGCAACCCAGTCCCGCCGCCTACAGTGCCTACCTCTAGGCTCGGCAGATATACAGATATGTAAAGCCCCTCCTCCCTAGCCTCCGTGGAGGTTATCCCCATACTCGACTCCACAACCTGCGCCGCGTCTTGACCCGTCGCTATGAAAATCGCCGCCACTATATTGGCGAAGTGCGCATTAAAGCCATAGGAGTGGGCCAGGGCTGAGCCTACTAGATTCTTCCTAACATTCACGTTGTGAACATCCTCGGGGGAGGTCCCCATCTTCTCCAACAACTCCCTCTTGACCAGCGCCTCGGCCACCACAGTCTTCCCCCTCCCCAGTATGAAGTTGACGGCGTTAGCCTTCTTATCTACACACATATTGCCGCTGAGCGCGACCAGCCTAGCCTTCGGAAAGTTCTCATGGATGTACCTAGCCACGGCGTCTGAAGCTATGGTGACCATGTTCATCCCCATGGCGTCCCCCGTGGAGAAGACCAGCCTAAGCCACACGTAGTTCCCCACGACGAAAGGCTGCACCTCTCTCAACTTGCCAAACCTAGTGGTCGACTCGGCCACCTTCTTCAACTCCTCAAAGTGTTGCGTGACCCAGTCGACGAACTCGACAGAGTCGATTAGCGAAGGCAGTCTAAACAGGGGGGCCCTGGCCATGCCGTCTCTCAACACCTTCACCCTGGCGCCTCCCGACTCGGTCACTAGCTTGGCGCCTCTGTTGACCGAGGCCACGAGAGCCCCCTCGGTGGTGGCTAGGGGGACGTAGAAGTAGCCATCTGCGTAGTCCCCCCTGACGAGGAGGGGGCCGGCGACGCCTACGGGGATCTGCACGGCGCCAATCACATTTTCAATATTCCTCCCAACCACAGTGTTGAGATCTATCACCGTTTTGCCAATGTTCTCCAGCCTAGCGCCAGTGGCCTTCTCCAGATACTGCCTCCTCGCCTCGGCGGCTTTGTTTGCGTCGCCGTAAACCTTTTCAAACTCGTGTAGTTTCACTTCCATTAGAAACATTTTAATAAGTTGTCTTTATAACTCTTTGATGAGAGACGTATACGTTGTAGGCGGGGCGCTCTACCCGGCGGGGCGCCACTACGACAAGAACCACGACGACCTCGCCGCCGCCGTGCTCGACAAGGCAATCGCCGACGCCAAGGCGGATATAGACGCCCTCTTCGTGGCCTCGTCCACTACCGAGCTCGCCAACAGGCAACAAATATTGGGGGCCTACATACTGGAGTCCATTGGCATAGATAAAATACCAGTTTTCAGAATCGAAAACGGAGACGGCTCAGGCGGCGCCGCCGTGGCTCTTGCATACCACGCCTTGAAGTCTGAGGAGTACAACTGCGTCGCCGTGGTGGGCGTCGACAAGCCAAACGACGTCCTCAGCAACCAGCAACAAGATATCTACGCCACAACCCTCGACACGTATTTCGAAAGATACTTCGGCTTCACGCCCCTCTCACTCGCCGCGTTAATGGCCAAGATGTACCTCAAGAAATACGAATACAAATACGAAGACCTAGCTAGGTGGGCTGTCTACATGCACGCGCACGGCGCGGGCAACCCCTATGCCTACTTTAAACGCCCAATAAAGCTGGAAGACGCAACGAACAGCGAAGTGGTCAGCGAGCCCCTCCGCCTATACGACGTGGGCCCCCTCGCAGACGGAGCCGCCGCGGCCGTGCTATGCGCAAACAAGAAAGATGGGCCGAGGATATTGACCGCAGCCACCGCAACCAACACAAGAAGCTTCAACGCCAGGCAGGAATACGACGTCTTGTACAGCCTCCAAGAGGCCTCAAGACGCGCCTTAGACAAGGCCGGCGTCACCCCAAGAGACGTGGCGGCGGCTGAGGTGCACGACTCCTTTTCAATACTAGGGGTGCTGGCCGTCGAGAGCCTCGGCCTCGTGAAGAGAGGCGGCGCGCTGGCGGCTTTGAGAGAGGGCGACCTGCCGGTGAACCTAAGCGGAGGCTTTAAAGCCAGGGGAAACATCCTCGGCGCCACGGGGGTGTACCAGCTGGTGGAGGTGGCTTGGCAGTTGATGGGGAAGGAGTTCAAGCGCGTCGACGGTAGCCACGGAGTGATCCACAGCATGGGGGGCATAGATAAGATATCGACAGTTGTTGTATTAGAATCATGACAATACATAAAAAGGATAACGAAAGAACAGAGATATGAGACACGAATCTGTGCCGATATATTGGAGAAACATACCGCAGTACTACCGCCTGGTGGCCAAGAGGTGTAGAAAATGCGGCTCTATACACTACCCGCCGGTGGCTAGGTGCGGATGCGGCTCCAAAGATCTGGAAGACGTGGAGCTCCCCAGAGAGGGGAAGCTACTAGAATTCACCGTCTTGCACCAGGTGGGGACCGATTTCTTAAAACAGAAGCCGCTGATATTGGGCCTAGTGGAGCTGACAAACGGAGTCAAGATAGCGGCCCAGATAGTCGACGCGCAACCCGAGAAGCTAGCCCCGGGGGTCAAGGTAGAGGCTGTGTTTAGGAGAGTTGTCGTCGACGGCAAACACGGCCTCGTGATGTACGGATACAAATTCAGACCCGTGGGGGTATGAGCAGGGTGGGGATAGTAAGCTGGGGCGCCTATATACCAAAGTACCGGATTAGGACCGAGGAGGTGGCGAGGATCTGGGGCGACGACCCGCTCCGCATAGTGGACGTCTACCTAGTCGACGAGAAGAGCGTAGAGGGAATTGACGAAGACGCCGTGACGATAGCCGTCGAGGCGGCCAGGAGGGCCATAAAGAGGGCGGGGATAGATCCTAGGCGGATAGGCGTTGTGTACGCCGGCACCGAGTCCAAGCCCTATGCTGTTAAGCCCATATCGTCGATACTAGTAGACGCCCTGGGCCTCAGCAACAATGTCTTCGCCGTGGATATGGAGTTTGCGTGCAAGGCGGGTAGCGAGGGGCTCGTAGCCGCCATGGGGCTGGTGGAGTCGGGACGCGTGGAGTACGGCATGACGGTAGGCACCGACACGTCCCAAGGCGAGCCGGGGGAGCACTTGGAGTACTCGGCGAGTAGCGGCGGCGCGGCTCTAGTAGTCGGTCGGGACGGCGTCGTCGCCGAGCTGGAGGCCGTGTACTCGTACGTGTCCGACACGCCAGACTTCTGGAGGAGGGAGGGCTCCCCCTACCCAATGCACGGCGAAGGCTTCACCGGGGAACCCGCCTACTTCAGACACATAATAGGCGCGGCCAAGGGCTTAATGGAGAGACACGGCTACAAGCCCTCGGACTTCACCTACGTCGTGTTCCACCAGCCAAACGGCAGATTCCCAGTCCGCGCCGCGTCTATGCTGAACATACCAATGGATAAGGTGAAGCCCGGCATCGTCGTGACGGACATCGGAAATACCTACAACGCCTCGGCGCTGATGGGCTTCGCCAAGGTGCTAGACTCGGCAAAGCCGGGAGACAAAATACTACTAGTGCCCTTCGGTAGCGGCGCCGGGTCAAACGCCTTCGTATTCACAACCACAGACTTAATAACAGAAAGGCAGAAAGCGGGCGTGCCGACGGTCGAGGAGATGCTACGCGACAAGATATACGTAGACTACGCCCAGTACTTAAAAATGAGGAAAATGATAAAGCTATTCGACTAAACCAGACACGAAAAACTCCAACATTACCCAGGTATTATCTTGGTTAAACAACGGCAAAAAAAGCACACGTCCCGAGATATACATGCCTAGAAGACAGACAGACAAGGTCTTCGAGAGAAAGGAGCAGGTAATAGAATACCTCAAGACCTACGGCGAGCTTACAACCAGCAGACTAATACAACTCACAGGCCTCAGCCACTCCCAGATATTCTACATACTCAAACTCCTAGAAAAAGAAAGCATAGTCAAGGAGGTCAAAAGAGGCAAAATAGCCTACTGGAGGCTTGTAGAGACCAAGGAGGCGTAGCTTTTTAACCCCCAAGCCCCGGTATAGACAGTGCTCTCGGAGCTGTACAAAACAGGCAAGGTGAGGCAAGAGGCGTTGGGGGTCCTCGCCAAAACAATAATATGTATAAAAACTGGTTGCCTCGCCTCAGGACCCGAGGTAACCTTCGCCGGCTCCACGATACAGCTCGCCGAGACGATAACCCTCACCCCCCAGACCCGGCCGCCCCAGAAAGAGGCAAAACAAGCCAAGCAAACCACCACACAACGCAGACAGTCCCAACCCGCGCCGAGGCAGGCCCCCAAGCAGGAGGCCCCCCGCCAGCCAGCAGAAAAGCCCCTACAGATCCCCCCTAGCCAAGAGCCGCCAAGAGAGACAACCAGCTGGGACACCCTCGCAACTCTACTAGCCAACGAGGCAAAGATAGACAAGTCAAAGGCGGAGTCCGTGCTAGACGTTGTAGCGAACTATCTAGCCGTCTACCCCAGCGTAGGCGTAATTAGGCTAATAGAAGACGTCACCCGCATCGCCAAAGCCGACCAGAGGGCGGTGAGAGCCGCGATAGAAATCCTAAGATCAGCCGACGTAATTGAGCTAAAAGAGGAAGGCGTCGTAAACCTCAAAAAACCCCTAAAAAGAGGCGAGATACCACTCTAGCCACCCCTCGCCGGTATATAAACCTCAGTTCTGTGACCCTTAGCCACCAGAACTAGGTCCCCCCTCTCACGAAGACTCCTCAACACTTTAAACGCCACCGACATCTTGATACCGTATTTAGTAGCCACCTCGTAGGGAGTCACAACCCTCATACCCACAACCTCCCTAGCAATAGCTTGAAAAACCTTTTCATCAAGAGCTTGCACAGTCCTCTTAGCAGGAGCCTCCTCCTTCTTCACTTCTTTCTTACCCTTCTGCGCCTGTTGCGCCTTCTCCTTCTCAGCCTTCTTAGCCAACTGGCTCAAAGTAGGCTTCTTCTTACCACCCATGCAGGACAATGACGCTGTGGTATTAAAAACTTTACCCCCACCACAGATCTACAATCCGGCGTTTGCTATTAAGCACAGAAAACTTAAAAACATACACAATATTAGTAAAGGGCCCGTAGCTCAGTCAGGATAGAGCGGCGGTGGACCCGGCCTAGGTCCGCCGAGCCTCCTAAGCCGTAGGTCCCGTCAAGCCCCCGCGTGGGGGCTTGGGATAGGGTTCGAATCCCGGCGGGCCCGCCAGAGGAATTTTATAAGTGTTGGAGCAGTTTCAGTAATAGCTTTTTCGCAACTGGCTTTTCTGCCGTCTTCAAATATTCTGCAATTCTCTTCTTTAGTTCTGGATCGCCTCTCGCCATCTGGATTAGCGCCCCGCCTGGGATGTATACTACATATCGACTTCTGTCTTTGTACATCTTAGCGTACGGCGCGAGCTTTTCCGCGGTCTTCTTAGCCTCTTCCTCGCTGGCTAGCCGCGTCTCTGCGTACAGCGTCTTGGCGGCGAGGTGGAGGCGCATCTTTACTCCGCTTATTAATATGTAAGTTGGATTAAAGCGTCTGACAGAGGAGGAGGTTAGCCACTTTAAGTAGGCCCATTTATGAGAGTGTAGCACATCGAGAAGAGGTGCGTAGGTCCCAGCCTCCGCCATGGCTCTTGCAATCCGCCTAGCCTCAGCTCCACATATAATTATGCGGCCGCTTGTAAATGTTCCTAGTTCAGATTCTAGCCCTGACACGTCTTTTATTGATATTTGGAGACATCTGCGGCGATCTACTACGCCGTCTCCAAGCCACCAGGTGAGGAGAGGTCTGTATACGCCCCTTTTCGCCATGGCTAAGGCGAGACGCTGGGCCTCTTGCTTAGTCCACCTCTCTTCCCAGTCCTTGGCGATTAAGTGAAAGACCGTGGATAGTCCCCTTGCCGTGAGGGCGATGAAGTCTATACGCACCCACAACCTACCGGGTCGCGTGGCGGCCCAGGCTAGAATTTGCCACGGCTGTGTCGTGTTTAACCTGGGTCTACTATTCAATACGCCTTCGTCAGATGCCCGCCACCCGATCTGCAACGCCTCTAACTCTTCTCCTTGTAATATGTTGGGAAAATACAGCTCTCCCGATGCACCACGTAGATGCAGTGTATATATTACAGACTTACTCATATACGTGTGGATACATGTTTCACCAGAACAAACGTAAAAAGTAGCCCCGTCCCCCTTCTCTACTTTAACACTACCTTCCTCTACAGCTCTACATATCTTTACTAATTTTTCTCTAGATTGATTTTCGGCGTTGTCCAGCAACGGAAACAGGCTATCTACGAACTGTCTAAACTGCGCCGCAACATCATCTGGCAAGGATAAGGCTCTAGGCACTGCATCGGCTACGTACTGCATATACAGCCTCCACTTTTTAAATAGCGTATAGACGTCGCCGCGCAACACTCCGCGCTCTCTAGACTCTTTCAACACGGACTCAAAAGTCGGCTCGGCCTCACTGCTCAACGCCAACCTACACCTCTCTTTCAACCTTTCCACCAGCCTGGTAACATCTTCGCCTGCAACATTAAAATTCCGCTAGACGCCAGCTAAGCAGAGTCCCCATGGGTATGGGGATCTACATTTCCATATAACTCCTATCCGATAGGTTGTGCTGTGTAGATGTGGTAGACGTAGGCACATATGTTTACTCAGATTTAAAGTCAACTACGGCGTCTTGCCCTCCCTCTATGCTTCGCCTTACTCGCCACTATTCCCTTGTCCTGTTCAAAAACGGCCAGCGATATTTCTATCGGAGCAGGCTACAAGCTCTACACACAAGGACAACAGAAGACTGGCTTGAGCCAATTATAAATCTGGTCTATAGCTTGAACCGTAGGTCGTGGGTTCGAATCCCACCGGGCCCGCTACTTTTCTCAACTGCGCTCGGCGTAGCGTCCCGAGGCCCTTATCCGCGCGACCTCCTTCTCCACGGCTGTGGCTTTTTCGTGCATTTCTTGGCGGTAGCCTTCCCAGAACAGCGCCTTCAGTTCCTCGGCTTTTTCGCCGTAGAGATCGAGTGTCCGTAGGAGCACGTTGACGTCTCGGGCGAGTAGGACCGCGGTTCTCCTAGTCCAGCCCTTCCTGTGTTCACCTAGCCCGAAGTCTATGAAGCACAGCTCTCCCCTTGTTAGGATTATGTTTGTGGGGGCGAGGTCGCCGTGTATCAAGCCCGCGCTGTGCATCCTCCCCACGAGGCGGCCCACGTCGCGGAGGTGGCTGTACCTGCCTTCGCCTATCAAGTCTCGGAGGTTTTTGCCCTCTATGTACTCCATAATTATGAGGGCCTTCTCCGGGTCGAAGAAATAGACGGCGGGGGTCCTCACGCCGAGGGTGTGCGCTGTGTACATATTCCTGACTTCGTTTATGGTGCGCCTCCGCCTTATGTAGCGATCTAGCTCGGGGTCTCTGTAGGCTTTGGGTTTGCGCCACTTGAGGACGGCCTTTAGCCCGAACCACTCCATCAGGTAAATCTCGGCCTCGGCGCCTTTGGCTATGAGTTGCACGGCGTCGCCTTGTTAAAGATTTTAAACTGATTCGCCTCTTATACGTGTCGTGGGTTATTTACCGGCCCGACGCGGTGGCTGTGTGGCGGGAGCCGGTGGTTCGGGAGAGGCTTAGGTGGTACTACTCGGTGATGCGGGACGAGGCGCCGGCTAAGTTTCACATCGCCGCCAGGGTGGAGGCGCCGGCGGACTACTCCTCGATGGGCGACGACGAGCTGTGGAAGGTGCACGACGAGCTGGGCCGCGTCTTTGACGAGGAGTGGAGCCGCCAGAGGGAGAGGCCGGATATTTCGCTGGTGAAGAGGGGCCTCCCAGGGGCTTCGTTTCTAGATGTTAAGATCGAGCTTGCTAGGAGGCAACTGAGGCGTTGTATGCTCTGCGAGAGGCGCTGTGGGGTGGATAGGACTGCGAGGGCTGGGGCGTGTCTTCTAGACGCTAGGGCCAGGGTGGCTAGCTACTTCCACCACCTGGGGGAGGAGGCGCCGCTGGTGCCGTCGGGGACTGTGTTTTTCGCCGGGTGTAACTTCCGCTGTGTTTACTGCCAGAACTGGGATATTTCCCAATTTCCAGACTCGGGCGTGGAGGCCTCTGCGGGGGCTCTGGCGGCTATTCAAGTGAGGCTGAGGGAGGAGGGTGCCCGCAACATCAACTGGGTCGGGGGGGAGCCGACGCCGAACATCCCCCACATACTCGAGTCATTGAGAATCCTGGCTGGGAGGGGTGTGAACGTGCCTCAGCTCTGGAATTCCAACATGTACCTCACGCCCCAGGGCCTCTCTCTCATTCTCCACGTCGTAGACATATGGCTACCGGATTTTAAATACGGCGACGACTCGCATGCCCTTAAGTATTCCGTTGCGCCGCGGTACTGGGAGGTGACCACGCGGAATTTCTCGGTGATCTGCAGGAGGCGGGAGGATATCATTGTGCGGCATCTGGTGTTGCCGGGCCACGTGGAGTGTTGCACCAAGCCGGTGTTGAGGTGGCTTGCGGAGAACTGTAGACACGCTCTTGTGAACATCATGGATCAGTACAGGCCCGAGTACCTCGTTGTAAAGCTAAACCGCTACAGGGAGCTTAGGCGCAGGGTCTCTGAGGAGGAGATGGAGGAGGCGTATAGATACGCAGACGCCCTCGGCCTCGCCTGGCGGGAGGTCACTAGGTGATTCTCAGCACGTAGAGCTTGGCGGGGGGCGCCCCCTCGCGCTCCACGTCTATTTTCCCCGTGAGTATCAACAGGGCTGGGATGTGGGGGCTCTCCTCTATCCGCCTCCGCGTCTGCGGGTCTTTCAACGCCGCCTGCCACGCCTCGTGTATTTTCGACGGCGGCGTGAGTCTGAGGGTTCTTTCTAGGAGCTTCGTCGTGGTCTTGACGCACTGCCCCTTGGGGCAGTCCCGGCCCGCGGCTACCACCTTCACCGCGTAGTAGAGCATTGGTATCGTGATGCCCAGCCCCGTGGAGGGGTCTCTATAGATTATAGCCGATCTGTTTCTCCACCTAGAGGCGATGCGCCACAGGAGTTGCGACACTATGTCGGGGTCGTCGGCCTCCACGGCGCCGCTTCTTATTATCCTGTCTGCCACGTCCTCCTCGTCGTCGCCCTTGACTTGAAGCGCCCTCAGTCTGACCACTATGTCGAAGTCGCGCCCGTCTCTGCCTCCCCCCACCACCTTAGAGCTGAGCGACTCCACCGGCTTCCCCCCCGTGAAGAGTTTATCCAGCCCGTCCACCCTTGTACATGTGTAGAGGGAGAGGGAGGTGGAGCTTCCCGCCACCGTGGACTTCACTAGGGGGGGCCCGGCGACCCAGCACTCCCTCTCGCCCACCATCTTGTAGACGGAGGTGTGTAGCCTCGGCGCGTACCTCACCTCGGCGCCGTAGTTATCTACGGCCTCTAGAACGGCGATTTTGTTAAAGATGGGGCCCGACGTCACCACGGTCAGCTTGGTGACCTGCGCCAGGGCCAACACGCCCAGCCCCCCGAGGGGGGTGGACGCGGCTAGCACCTGCGCCGGCTTTATATACTCGATACACTCCTGGAGAGAGGCGCAGAACATGGCCGCTTGTAAGCGGCTATTTATAAATGTGGGCCCCCTCTCTTGGCGAGGTACTGGGCGTAGACCGCGCAGCCGCTACCTCCGTTGTTACAGTACTTTTCTAGCTGCGTCTTCCTGGTCCGCCACTCCTCTGGCGGCATCAGTACGCACCTCAAGCCGTCTGCCGTGGGGCGCAACATGGGGCACCGCACAGGCCGCCTTGTTAACATTGTTTTTATATGTTTGCCTTTCCCAGAGGTGTGGAGTGCGACGTTGTGGTGGAGTATCTAGGCGAGAGGGGGATAGGGGCGAAGAGGGAGAGGGCGGAGCTCGTGCTCGCCTCGGTGGGGGATCTGCGGATAGGGTTCTGGTGCCCCCGGGACGAGTTCCCGGGTTTTGATGATATCGACGAGGTTAGAAAGGCTCTGGGCATCGACTCGCTTGACGTGTTGGTGGTGGTTTCGTACAGGCCCTACGTGTTGGTTGACTACCTGAACTCTTTGCTAGAGAGGGCTCATAGATGGTATGGGATGCGGTTTGACCTGAAGCTACTGGGGGTGAGCTCCGTGGAGATCGAGACGGGTCTGGAGGAGGCTCTGGGCAGGGCTTTGGTGGAGAAGCCCTCGAAGCTCGGGAGGGGGGTTAAGACGGAGTACGTGTGTCCTCAATGCGGGCGGGATTTCCTCCACCTGTATAGACAGGAGAAGTACTTTTCCAGGAGGTACAGGGGGCGGGTTGTGCAGAGCATATATGGGTGTCCCAGCTGTAGTTTCAAAGCCAGGAGGGTAGATCTCCTAGACTAGGGGGACGGCGTCGGGAAACAGCTTCTTTATCACCGCTCTCAGAAGGCTTGGCAACTCTCTCTTGCTTGTCCTCTCGCCCAGCACGGCGACTGCGGCTTCTCTATGCCCCCCGCCTGCCCCCAGCGACTTCGCCATCTCGGCTACGTTCACCTCCCGCGATCTAAAGACGAGGTGCACGCCGTCTTTTTTCAAAGAGGCCACAACAGCCACCTTGCAACCAGCCGATAGGAGCAACGCCGCCAAGTCGGACTCGTGCGCGCCTACGTGCGACGTGCAGATTATACCTAATGAAGATTCGTAAATCTCCAGCCTCTGCATCCCCTTCAACAGCGCAATTGCCACGTGCTCCCCTCTCTGGCCCTCCTCGGCGCCTACCAAATCTCCCAGGACCCCGCCGACCTTCTCCATGAGGTAGGCAACCCACCTCAGAGTCTCAGCGTCGGCTCTCCTCAACCGGCCGGTGTCTGTGTAGATGCCTAAAACGGCTAGCCTCGCCACCTCCGGCGGAATATCGACGCCGGCCTCCTCGGCCAGCGTCAGAGCGACCTCGGTACAGCTCGGCCTGTTGGCCACGACGCCGGGTATCTCATCCCCGACCAAGTGGTGATCCACTCTCACACATCTCCCACATATAGGGGGAATTTGGCTGAGAGACGCCACGTCGGCCAGCACGTATAAATCAACGCCGCTGGGGACCTCCTCTACGCATCCCCCCAGTGGGGAGCCCTCTGGACACACGACGGCGACAACCTCAACGCCAAGCCTCTCCAAAACCAGCTTCATTATCTCAGCACATGCCAAGGCGTCTGCGTCAGCTCTCCTATGCGTCACTACCGCGGCCCTCTCAGCGCCTCTCAACAAATCCCTTAGCTTTTCCAGCATTTCTCGGCATCTCTTGGATCTAGGGGCCACCCCCGCTCCTTTACCAAATCTGCGATGCACACGCCCAGCTCGGCGGCCTCCTCGACGACTTTCTGCAGGTAGGAGTCGTCCACCAGCACGCTTGCGTCGACGTCCACGTCCACCTCGACGCCGTCCCCAGTGTAAGAGACAAATACCGTGATGTGCTTGACCGCGTCCCCCAGCTTTTTCTCTATGTATCTAAGGACTTGGGAAGAAATAAACTCATTGATCTCATCCATCTATGTTAGCCCCCGCCCTTCGCGGCCTCGGCGGCGCCTCCCTTGAGCCTCGCCAGCTCTTTGTTTATCTCGTCGCGGAGCTTATCAATCTGCTCCCTCAGCATGGACTCCTGCCTCGAAAGCGTCTTCACGTGTAGCTCAAGTAGCTCTTTCCTGTCTTTCAACTCCTGCAACGCCGCGTCGCGGCTCTGCGGCACGAGGAAGTTGCCGACGTTTTTAAAGATCCTCGCGTCTGGAGATAGACGCTCGATTTCCGCAATGGCCTTCTCCACCTCTCTCAGCTCCGCCTCGTACTGCTGCTTCCTCAACAAGACGCTTTGCAACTGGGCCTGTGCTTGGTTAAATCTGTTAATTAGGTCTTGGAGAGATGGTGGTATCTGCGCCATCGGCAACACGCACCCCCTGCTTTATAAAGATTTCCACTCCCCAATGTGCTCCACTACGTACAGCGCCCGCATTACTGTGTGGAGGAGCGACCTGAGGCTCGCCGCGTCGGCCGCCTCCGCCACTATGCTTCCCCCCTCTACGTAGAGGCGGCCTCGGGGAAAGCGCACCTCGCCCTCCAGGATTTTAAATGTGCGCAACACGAGCTCGTCGTTGCCTACGTTAATCACTAGCCTATACATGTCTATACGCCACTTTTCTTTATCGAGGGGGGGCTATGTCGCCACCAAGCGACTCTACTAGATACCGTCATATTCATTAGAGAGCTAATACAAGTATTTATATGTATAGCGCCGCTGGTAGAGAGCTTCTAGGTAATGCGCGGCCCGCCCACTACGGACACTACATCTCTCAGCGGGGTGCCTCTAGCCGCGTCTCGCCTACAGGGACGCTACTGGAAAGAGAAAGAGACTGATCAGACGCCTTGTTTTCATCTGCCGATCGCCGTCTCTCCGGCGTGTGAGACCACCTGCCGAGGCTGTCCTGTTTACATCCGGCGAAAAAAGACCCGGCGAGCGGTTGGGTGATGTAAAGGGGAGGGGGACGTGCCGCTCCGTTTACATTCAGCGGAGCTCCCGGCGCCCGCCGCCGTGGTGTTAACCGGGGATAGAGCCGGGGCGCGAAACGCCGCTACATATCTTTATACATGGGGGTTTCGGGTAGTTTCGGCGGGGTCTGTGGAGGCGCTGGTGTTACACAGTTGTCTAAATTCACAGAAAAGCCGCCTACTACGCACAAACTCAAGAGAATTGGGTATGAGCTAAGGATGTACAAAGCTGGAAGCGCCGTCCACAGGCTGTACGGCGAGGAGGCTAGGCGGTTTGCGAGGGAGGCTCTGCCGTATCTAGTGGCTCTTGAGCGTGTGCTTGAGGTGGTGAAGAGCGACGAACAGATTTATTCCAAGGTGGCGAAGCTTACCGAGATGGCAAGGGCGGAGAAAGTAAGGGCGCGGATCGAGAGCTTCACCACAGAGGGTAAGAGGCCTAGGGCTAGGCTGGTTGTCGAGGCGGACGGCGTAGCGGCGGAGTTCTCAATAAGCCTGCATGAAGGCAACATGATAGAGCTCCGCTTCGGCACAACCAACCGCGCCGAGGCCGAGCGTAGGGTGGCTGTGCTGAGGGCGGTGGGAGTGAGGGCTGAGGTGAAGAATATTTATCACAATTCCCTCAAC